>SBGI01000099.1 GCA_006227015.1 Gammaproteobacteria bacterium | reverse complement strand
GCTCTCAAGGGGTCTCGCTCCTGCTGAGCTGTGTGTCGGCCTGGCGGCTGGCCAGCCAACGTTTCACTTCCGGAACCCTGTGGAATCCGGTGACCAGGCGCGCACCGGCATCCCTGAGGGCCATAATGGTGGCCTGGTTGAGCGCCTCCTCGTCTGATTTCAGGAAACGACTCTGGGTCTTGCCGTAGGAACTCATCAGCCAGTCGGCAATGGGTTGCCCATTGCCGTCAAAAACTTTCACGTTGTATTTGATCCACACTTCGTAGACATTCAGCTTGGTTTCAAAGGGGGTGGCGAGCTGAACTTCCTCCACCACGGGCACGACCAGCAGGTCCAGACCGGGGTTCTTTGCTGGCTGGCTGTTGTAGGTTGTAGCACTGAGAAACATGTCAGTGAACACCCGGTTGAACAGTTTTACCTGGGATTCTCCCAACGCCATGGTGACCGGCAGTTGTTTGTCATCGGTGCTTTCAAACTGGTAGTGGCTGAATTGATCGTCCATGACCAGGCCGATGTGGAGGGGTTGTTTGCGCGTCAGGGCGCTGGGGTAGTCGCCATTTACTGTGACATTGGTCGAGCAGCCGCTCAGCAACACAATGGTCAGGAGCAGCAGGCTTGAAACAACGAGTGTGGCTGGATTTTTGTTCATTGGCGTCATTCAGGTTTAAGGCTGTTCAGTGCGACAAAAGTTCCGCCATTACGATAGCTCAGTTCTCGCATCAATGCAGCGAATCTCGACGCTGTTTGCAGGTTGCCTCCACGAACCAGAAAATGAACCGGAAAACCGATGGTATGAATTCGTACCAGCCGCTCTCCACTGCGCCCCTCACGGTTAATTTTTGCCACGGTATCAAGCACGTTGTCGATGGAGTCACCGGTAAAGTCATCACCGAGAACATAGAGACTGATCTTGCGGTTGGGGGCATAGAAGCTGCGAATGGCGTGCTGCACGCCTTCGACCGGACTGGAATTGCTGAACGGTGTCCAGTGGGCAAGACGCTCGATGATTGCCCTGCGCCGGGCCGGGGTGTCCGGAATCCACTTGCCCCGATAGCTGGAAAACATATAGCCGCCCATGTCGTTCATGACCTGAATGCCCTTCACCCTAGGGTAGATATCGAGGATATGGATCATTTCCTGTCGCAACCGGGGCCAGGCGAAATTAAACATACTGCCTGACGTATCGACGATGAAGACAATGTACTCACTGTCTACCGGGATGCCGCCGATCAGGTCCTTATCAGAGCGATTTTGCAGGGCCTGTAAGCGCTTCATTTCTTCGGTAAGCACCTGCAGGGCCAGTGTCAGCTTGTCCTGTTCGGTGGTATCAACCTGCGCAACGGCATCCCGCTGGCGACGCACACTGGCCAGCTCCGACTGCAGGCGGGCAATACGCAGGCGGATCTCCGAAAGCTGTTCTTCCCTTGAGTTCAGATCGCGGTTGAGTACGCTGACTTCGCCGCGAATCTCAAACAATTGTTGTTGCAACTCAGCAACGCTACCGTGAAGCGGAACATCAGTTTGTTCGAAGGCCGTTGACTCCACCGTCTTGGCGATTAGCAGCAACAGCACAATGGCGCCAAAACCGCAGCTGATGACATCCAGAAAGGAGATGCTGATTTCGGGGGTTTGCCCCCGCTCGCGACGTCGACCGCGGCTCATGGCCAGTCTCTCGAAGGGCTCAATAGGGAGCCCTGGGTGTTCAGGGCCAATTGCCAGAAACTGGCAGCGGCGAAGGGATCACCTTCCATGGGAAACAACAGCACATTCACGGGCATGCGTCGGGGTAAGACTTCAATGGCCTTGGCAAACAGTTTGAGGCGATCGCGGCCGGAAATGGTTCGGTCACCGGAAGCTTTGCGCCCCTGGGTTGGCAGGCCGTCTGTGATCAAAAACAGGTTGTCGGGAGTGCCTGCAAAGCCGTTAGCGGCGTCAAAGGCATTGATCAGGCTGGTGCCACCGCCAGGCACATGACGGGACAGCTGCTCTATCACCTTGTCCAGCCCCTGACGGTCAGCGGTGTCTCGCCATTGGCCGACATTTCCGCTCAAAGCTTTGACGTCGGTATTGAAGACATACACCTGGTAGCGACTGTCGGGTGGAAGCTGTGCTACCAGCCATTCCGTGGTGCGAACTGCACGACGCCACTTCTCGGCATTGCGCTTGGCGGCATCACCCATATTGCGGGTGCGGATGATATTGACGATGGAATCAGACAGCATGCTGGCAGACCCATCTACCAGAATGAGAATGCGCTTGCCGCCCAGCTTTAGACCTGTCAGGTACTGTCGCTGCCCCTGACCGACAAAGCGCCGTACATTATTGGCATTGCCCTGTTCCAGCAGTTTGGCATTCTCCTGTTCTAGTTCTTCCACCTGCTTGCGCAGCAGGGAGATATCCTGCTCCGGATCTTTCTGGATGCTGAGCTCGCGCCGGGTATCGTCAATTTCCTTTAATACCCGATTTGAGAGACCCTGTGCCTCCACCAGCCGTTTTTCCATTTCGGCAAGGCTGTTGTTCAGGGCCACCAGTTCAGCTTCTCCTTCACGGATATCCACCTGCAACAGATTAACCTCCGCAGCCTGGTCGGGTTGCGCGGTGGCAATGGCATTGGCGTCGTGTTTAAGGATCAGAAATAGCAGGGTAACGGCACCAAAGCCACAGGCCATGATGTCCAGGAATGAAAGACTGAAGGCGCTTACCCGGTGTTTACCTTTGCGCAACTCAGGTCACCTCGATAAGGTCCAGTCGCTGGTTGCCGATTAGCAGGCTATCGCCGGTGACCAGGTTGTTCAGGTTTCCACTGGATTGGATCTGAGATCTGTCGCCTTCCAGGGCCAGTTTGCCGTCCTTGACTACGAGGCTGAAAGCGGGATCAGATGGGCTATCTATCAGTAGTGAATCGTCTGACAGGGCAAAGCCCAGCCCCTGATGGAGAGCATAGGCCCGATGCCGGTAAAGCACGTGGCTGGGGGTGCTGGCCTGGGGTGGGCTTGTGGATGCACTAACATCGCGGCTGCCGGTGGTGTCACTTGGTTGCGTCGAGGATACCGGCAGCCGGGTGATGAAAGGCAGGTCGCCAGAACCACAAATCAGGTCCAGGTTATTCAGACAACCCTGGATGACGGAATTGGCCGAGAGGAGTTGCCCTGGTGCCCCTTGTTCTATCAAGCCTGGCAACAGTGCCATACGGTGGCTGTAGAGTACGGTTTCATCGGACTGACGGAGGTCCATCAGGCGGTTTTGAAATTGCTGGCTGCGGGAGCTGGTACTGTTTAACAGCTGGGTTCGGCTGAGATTAATGCGGTAACGTCCCTGTGGACTGTCCAGCTCAATACCAATTTCTGCCTGGGTATTCATTTGTTGCAGCCAGTCGGGCAACTGATTGTAGAGTTGCTGTTCACCCGCTGCCGTGTGCAGGGGGTCAAAGCGGTACTGGCGAATAAACTGATCGGCGATATGCTGCGCCCAGGCATCATAGAAAATTTTGATGCCCAGCTCGGGCAGCACCTCCACCGCTGTGCGAGAGACCTGTTGGTCCACCTGCAGGCGGGTGATTACGGTCTGGTGCAACTGGATATCTACATGCAGTGATGCGCCGCTGGCTTGGGCCTGAGAGGCAGCGGCCACAGAGGCATCTACCAGTCCGGCAGCTTCAAAAGGGGATGCCTTGGCCAAGCCCAGTAGAATCGCCAGTTGCTCGCGGTCAAAGTTGCCCGGTGCCGCAAAAATCACCCGCTCGGGAGTGCCGGTATCCCGGTATAACTGCAGTAACTGGGCATAGGCCAGGTCGGCGTGATGTCGTGCCACTTTGCTGCTGATTGGCAGAGGTGACAGGTTTAACTGGCGCCAGTACTGGCTGAAACTCTGGCGAGGCTCCAGATAGGCTTTTTCCAGTGCGGCCTGACCTGTGGTGATCCCACTATCGGTGAGCAGAGCATAGCCGGGACTGACAATGAGATTGTCCGGGCTGGTGGCACAGCACAGGCCGCTGTCGTTTAGTTCAAAAATGGCGGTAGACATATTCTGTTGGCCCGGACTCAATCGGTTTTCAGGTGACGCATTAAATTGCTGTCGCAATAACTGTGGGTATCCAGTACCAAACGTTCCTGTAAAAGCTGCAACTGATGCAGCAGGAACATCAGTGCAATGCTGATCACCAGTGCGATAAAGGTGGAGTTAAAGGCCACGCCGAGACTGGCTGTGACTCCGGCGATATCGCCCTGCACGGCCTTGTGGGCCTGGCTGAGTGCCTCACCAATACCCCTTACGGTGCCAATAAATCCGATTGAGGGAATGGCCCAGGCAATGTAACGCACCATGGAGAGTTCTGAGTCTAGCCGGTCGGACTCGGTATCCAGTACTTCTCCCACTGCGTGGGACACATCCTGGATGTTGCGCGTCGAGCCAAACCGTTGCAGAGCAGCTAAAAGCGTGCGCGGCAACAGGTACCCCTGTTGCACAGCCGGTAATGCCTGTATGGGACGCGACAGCTGGCGGGCATCTTCCGGCAGAACGCGACTGCCATCGGGCACGGTTAGTAAGGGTTGTGTGAGCAGCCTGCGCTCGTTCAGGCTGCGACGAGCTTTGTAACCCATGATTGCACAGGCCCACAGCATCAAAATAAAGCAGGCTTCCTGTTCGTAATCCTTGACGACCACATAGAACGACCTTTCTGCCACATAGCTTTCACCGGCCGCTTCGCGCGCAAGTTGTTGCTCCAGTACCAGGTTGGCGTTGGGGCGAATCAATGTGACATAGAAAGTGTGCACCAGAATCAGTGCCAGTATCAGGGCGAATAACTGGTAGAGAAATTCCGATGAGGTGTTATTGCGCATGATGTTTCCTTTAGCTGCAACAGGTCAGAGTCTGCGTTCAACCATACCACTATATATCCACGGGAAATGGAACTGACAAATCCTCGGAAATTTGCTCGCTGGGATCAAATTCAGGGGCTTTTGGCCTCTGGCGAGATTCGCTGTTTTGAGTGGCTTCATTTTTATCACTGTTTTTGTCACTGGCAGTTTTCTCACCGGTGGCTGCAGCCGGGTCAGGCGGAGACGAGGCTGGCTCCTCGGCTACTGCGAACAATCCTGTAAGGAGAATAGCCATGAGTAAATAGTATTTTACTAAGGTTGGCATGGGCAGTTACTCCACATAACGGGCAATACGGAAGCCCACATCGTCCCGCGGCTTTTCCCCGTAGTCGCGATAGGACAAGCGCAGTTCCGTGATATTTCCATGTCGCCAACTGGCGCCACGGATGACTCTAAGGTCCCCTGTGGCCGGCCCTGTCGGATCTTTTTCAGCGTTGCCGCTCAGGCCCAGTTCGATGCCATAGTAGTCATTGACCCACTCTGACACATTACCTTCCAGGTCGTACAGTTGGCGGTGATTGGGTCGAAAACTACCTACCGGCGCGGAGACGGCAAAGCCATCTGTATATCCCTTGATCTTTTCGGTCACCAGTCGCCCGGCGCTGCTGTCGGCAAAATTTCCGGAGTTGTTGGCAGGTGGGAATTGCTGACCCCAGGAAAAGCGTTTTTCGCCACCGGTAATGGCGCGGGCTGCCCAGGCCCACTCGGCTTCGGTGGGCAGGCGGTAACCGTTGGCCGATGGGTTATAGCCCTTGATTTTGCCGCTTTCTTCCCGGTAAAACGGTGTCAGATTGTCCTTGCCACTGAGCCAATTGCAGTAACGTGCAGCCTCTTCCCAGCTGATGCGCACTACTGGTTGGGAAGGCTGGTCCAGGGTAATTCCACCGGTGTGACTGGAACTGTGTGCCCGGGAAAACTGTTTGTATTGGCGGTTGGTGACTTCATGACTGGCAAGATAGAAAGGGCGGGTCAATTGCACCTTGCGCCGCACTTCATTGGCCCGGCGACCGCTTTCCCGGCGAGGGGCCCCCATGGTGAAGGTTTCTGTGGGTTTGAAGAGCAGCAGGCTGGCACCGTTGGCGGTGGTGATTTTCTCGGGGATTGATGCCCAGCGGGCTTGCTGATCAGTGAGTAACGTCACCTTGACCACCTGGTCGAGACCCGGTTGTGGAGTGACGGTGCGCGTGGCTGTGGCATAACCGGGTCTGCGTAGTTCAATATGATGCTGTCTGGCCGGCAAGGTGAAAGTCTGTCCCTGAGTTCCGCGCAGGACGCCGTCGATCCATACCGAGGCATCCCCCGGGCTTGCTACTACCTGAACCTCTCCCAGGCTCGCCTGAAGCTGTACAGACATGCTCTGTTGTTCGCCGGCCGAAAGTGTCAGGTTGCGTTTTGCCGTCTTGTAACCATTGTAAAACAGGGTCAGTAGATGGGACTGCTGCGGTGTTAACTCGATGTCCAGAGGTGTTGTGCCCTGATAAGTGCCGTTGAGGGTGACGGTGGCTCCGCTGGGAGAGGAACTGAGCCGCAACACACCGTCAGCCGGTTCAAGCTGGATATCGCTAACGTCCAGGGTGTCACCAATGGCGACCCTCAGGCTTTGTTGCCAGGTTTTATAGCCCTGTAATGCCACTTTAACCACCTCGCCTTCGGCCAGCAGCTCGGTGGTGATGGGCGTGGTGCCCCGAACCTCGTCACCGATACTGACGGTTGCGCCGGGTGGTGAGGATGTCAGGGAAACCTGACCCCAGGCGGGTTCAAGCTGTACAGCCAGTGACTGTGTGATATCCATGCCTTCGATGCTGATCTCCCGGGTGGAGGATAGATAGCGATCTGCCGAGAGGGACAGGGAGTGAATTCCCGGTTTCAGGTCATGAATGGTGAGAGGTGTGGTGCCCACAGCTTGGTCATTGATACTGACTATAGCCGCCTCAGGTTCGGTGGTAATGGCCAAGTGCCCGGGCAGCTTCTGCATCTCCAACTTCAATAACTGATGATCTTCCGGCCCGACCGTAAATGGTTTTTGCAGTGGCTGGAAACCTTTTGCCTCGGCCACCAATTGGTAATCACCCGGCCGCATCAGGTAGTGATCGGCCAGGGCAAAACTGATACCACCATTGATATTAATGACTGCATTGTCGGGGGATATCTGCACCACCACAGAGCGGGCGCTGAGCAGGAAGGCCAGCACCAGGACACTGACCAGCAGGGAGAAACCCAGAATCAGGGTCAACGGTTTTAAGCGAAAGCGCGCACCACCAGCGGTGTGTTCCAGTGGGGTGAATGCCAGTGGCTGGATGGCCTCCTGGTTATTTTTCTGATCATTCATTAGACCGGCTCCGTACAGACAATAATCACCGGCTTGTCACGGCTTGCTGCCGTGACCTGAAATTCCACGCGGACATCCCGGTAACCGGATCGACTGCCTACCGCCACATAGTTGCCGGGTATCAGGTCCAGTTGTTTGCGACTGAACTGTCCCAGCTCTCCCACCTTGTAGAGGGTGACATGGGTGTCATTGTCTGACAGAAACTCAATGGTCAACGGTGTCACGGCGGTCTGGATGGTTTTCTGCAAACGAGTGATTTGCTCACTCAACCTGGGGCCGGGATTTTTGATACCCCGGGCATCCTGTAATACCTGTGTTGCCTGTTTTCGCACTGTTGCTGTGGACAGGCGCAGTGGGTCGTTGAGTATTTTCAGAATACGGTCTTCAAGGTCGGCGCGGGCGCTGCTGCGCAGTTGTCCCAGTCGTGCAGCCATCAGTGAACTGTCGATGGTCAGCGTTCTGGCGTAGCTGTCTTTGGCCGAGTGCCACTGCTCGTCGGCTTCCTGTTGTTCCGCTTTGGACATCAGTGCCTGGATGGATTGCTGGGTGGCACGATTGCTGGCCTGTGCCAGGCCTTTGCGGGCGGCCTCGCTATCCGGCTGGAGTTTCAGCGCCTCGTTAAATGCTGCCTTGGCCTGTGTCAGCTGGTTGCTTTCCAGTGCATTAAAGCCGCGGCTCATTGCCAAATTAAAGCTTTGTTGGCTGATTTGGCTTTCAACCTGCTGTAGGCCGTCTCTGGCCCTGTTGTTCAGTGCATCAAGGGCAATCGCCTGTTGGAACAGCTGGCGAGCATTTTTGAACTCGGTGTTCTGTACCGCGATATCCGCCTGATTGAGCAGGTCGGCAACCTGGTCGAGCACCGCGGCTCGGGACAGCCCGGTTTCGGCATCGCGGTTGTCGGGATCAATCGCCAGTGCCAGTTCAAACTGCTGTGTCGCAGTCTGGGCATTGCCTGCATCAAGGGCTTTGTTCCCGGCTTCCAGCGCCGCCGCTAACCGCTGTGGAATACTGTCTTCCAGTGCCTGCAATCTGGACAGGGTTTCCTGATAACTGGTTTGCGCCTCGGCAAAATTCCGCTGCCGATAATACTGGTCGCCCTCAGCAGCAGCTTTCAGAGCTTCTGCCATGGCAGATTCTCCCCACTGCTGGATATTTTTTTGTTCCAGGAATGACTTTTTCTCAAGTATTTTTGCCAGCACATCTTGAGCGGCACGACGGGCATCGCTCAGTTGGGCGTCACGGAAAGGGGACTCAGAGATTGAGGGTGTCTGGTTATTGCCCGTTTCAATGGTGACCGGAGGACCTTTCGGTGTCGGTACCATGGCTGGCAGTACGAAAATGACCAGCAAGGCCAGCAGCACACAGACCGCAAGTGCCACCCAGGTGGAACGGCGCTGCTGCCAGGGAATCGTTTCACCGGGTTTTGGCGTGTTCTGGGTCAGGGGAAATTCGGCCGGTTTGATGGGTTCGAAGTCGTTGTTGTCTGCCATGACCTCAGATTCCGCCGCGTTCTGCCTGGTAGATTTCCCGCAGCAGCGTTTTCCATTGTTGGTACTGTGCTTCCACATTGCCCGTCAGGGTAATGGTGCGATCTTCCAGCTGGATTACCTGGGGGGCCACTTCCGCTTCGAGGGACTGGGCCATTTCTGCCAGGGCGTCTTCGTGGATTTTCAGTTCTCCTCGCTTGGACAAGCCGCTTTTTACCATCATGGCTCCCGTACCGATGGCGACCGCGCCTGCAGCCCGTCCCGAGCCACTGTTGCTGCCGGAAGCGATAATGCCGCCTATCACTGCAGCAATGCCGCCAATGGTGCGGGTGCGGGACTGACGTTTCAGCTCCTGCACGGCGACCATCTCATCGTAGCTTGCAGCCCGCCACTCCTGGTAGGGGGTATCCATCTGCCGGGAAAAGGTATCGTAATGTTCCTGCATGGTATCAATGAATAGATAGTCCCGTTCTCGAATGCGCTGAATTCGCTTCAGAATGGGGTCATTTTCTGCTGGCAAGCGGGAAATTTTGAGTTGGCCATCGGGTGCTTCGGTGATATGGCTGCTGAAGGCTTCTGGGGAAAAGTCCTTGGCAAACCTGAGGTCGGAAACTGCTCGCAGGTTGGCGATCTGTTCAGATGAGAGTTGGCGGTGGTATTCCAGCAGGTCGTTGGCAATGCGGTTAAACAGTCCCTGGAAGGGATCCTGTTGCGTCCGGTTTTGGTGGTCGTATGCGTAACTGCCCACAGTTTCCGTGTAGGTTTTACTGTACCAGTGGCGATTGCTGGCATCGCTGACATCAATCTTCAGAGTCAGGGTCTCCCCGGTAGATTCAACAATTTTTCCCGCGACATAGACATCGACCACGGTGTTGCGGCTGGGGACCAGGCGAACTGCCCCCCAGGCTGTCGTTTTCTGGATGGTTTGCGCTAGCTGGTTGGGGAGGTATTGGGCTTCTGCGCTGCGAACCGTGGGTGAGACCGTGGTATCGTCAGACTTGATGTTTTCCAGCCCCGGATCAAAGGGCAGCACCGCCAGATCCAGTAGCCGGGATTCGTTGGCGATAACGCTTTGCTGCTCAAGGGGGGTGACCACGGTACTGGTGACACGATTGGTGTTTGCACACCCGGCAAGTGACAGCAATACCATTAACAGGCCAAGGGCTTTCAAACTGCATGATCTCTGAACCAGGAAAACTACCACGGTTATTGCCCTTCTTTGTATTTGCGGTACTCATCCCAGAGTTTTTCCCGCAGTACCGGGTCCGGCTCACGCATGGCCGCCTCGCGGATCTGTCGGGCAACGATATCATCATCGCTGCCACTGGGGATATTTGCGGGCAGTTGACTGCCGGGGAGGGTGCCTGCTACGCCGCCATCACGGCCAAAGGTGGTGGTTGCCTTACCCTCGGTATTGGTATCACTGTTGCCCCAACCGCCGTAGGGTTGTTCGTCTCTACCTTCCTCGCCAGCACCGCCAACGGCACCTCCACCTGCTTCACCGGCCAGGTCGCCTTCCTCGTAGAGGGGACCACCGGCACTGCCCGCTGAGCCGGCATCTTCACCGTCTTCCGCCATTTCATTGCCGGTATTGGTTCGCTCGCCGCCCAGCATGCTATCGAACACAACCAGAGAGTCATCCAGTTGTTCGTCCAGGGAGGAAATCCTCTCTTCCTCCGTGAGGATATCGCCACCTCCGGGTGGAAGCTGGCCGCCAGCAGGGCTCGGTTGCTCACCACCGGAAGGCTCCGCTTGTTCCTGACTGCCCTCAGCTCCTTCAGGGCCGGTACGGCGGGCGCTTGCTGCAGCGGTATTTTCTGATTGCGCCCCTTCCGATTCGGTGTCTGCAGCTTCCGCGCTCTGGGTTTCTGCACCTGCTGCCCCGGCACTGTCTGTTTCTGCTCCTTCGCTCTCTTCACTGTTCTCGCTGGTGCTCGGGGCGCTGGCACTTTGGCTGCTGGAACTCTGGGAGCTGGAACTCTGGGAGCTGGAACTCTGGGAGCTGGAACTCTGGGAGCTGGAAGAACTTGACGACGAGCTTTGTGAGCTGCTGCTGGATGAGGGCATTGTTGGGCAGCCGGTCAACAGAAGCACAGACATTAGCAGCCATGGGAAAAGATATTTCATGCGGATTAGCCTAATTCATCAAGACCTTGACCGGCAATGCCTGGGTCGTGACCGGAGTGCCATTCTCAAATCGTGGGCGAAAGCGGCTGCCGTTAATGGCTCTGCGTGCGCGCTTTTCCAGTCCCTCGGTTTCGTCGGCGTGTATGCTAACAATATTGATGTTATCGGGGGTGCCTTTTTCCGACACATCCACAGCGACCATCACATATTCTTTTGGGGTCGGCAGGGGCA
>SBGI01000148.1 GCA_006227015.1 Gammaproteobacteria bacterium | reverse complement strand
GGAATGCCCAGGTGGTGAAATTGGTAGACACGCCAGCTTCAGGTGCTGGTCCTCGCAAGGGGGTGGAGGTTCAAGTCCTCTCCTGGGCACCATTCATAATTGACCTTTCTGCAACACTCTAACCTTTCAACCCCTTTTGCTAACATGCACCTATAGGCTTTCCAGCGCGTCCAGAAAACCAAAAACATTTATTCTTTTTTATTATCGCTAATGTCCCACCCGCCGGAACCGCCCTCTCGTTTTACATCACCTATTTCTGCTTCTGGTACCACATGGGTAACAGCATGTTTATAAATCAGTTGTTCAACCGTGGTAACAGGAGGCTTATCGCCCTCACTGCCCAATGTTACATCCAGGATTAGGGTCTCTGCTGTGTGCAAAACGAGATCACCTTTTACCTGACTGCCATTAACAAGGTACACCGTCACCGGAACCCCGTCTGCGAGGATTAATTCGTAGAACCGATATTCATCAGTCCACTTGTAAGTCGATCCAATATTGGTGTCCTTTTGCGCAAGGGTTAGACTGGAAAAGCCCAAAACCAAGCATGCCAGCACACCATAACCGAGCTTCCTGAGTTGATTATTCATTGTTAACCCCTCCCGTAGCGACACGATAAATGACCGTTACCAACCACTAGAAACCCATCATCGATTCAAAGCGACTGTATCCTCAGTATTGACTATCAGCTGGATATTTCCATCAATCCGCCTACCGCCTGCCTGTTACATCCCGTTTAACCTTCGCGATGCTTTCCAATATCAGGCAATAACTTCTTGGTGGGAAAATATAGAAGAAGGGGCAGAGCAGAACTGCCCCAAAAGGGCAGTGGCCTTATTAAATAAGCTGGTTTTCCTTAATACAGGCTGAGGGACAGATAGACGACCAACAGCACCACCACCCAGGTCACCACGCTACCGGTGGGCCAGGTGCGAGCGAGGATGCCCTGAGGGCCATGGTGCCGTGAAATGTAATCCACAATCCAATCAAACAGATGTTTAGCGGCAGCACGCAGTGTGCCGTTAACGGCGACAACCATAGCGGTTGCCCACGACAGAAAGGCCGGGACCAGTCGACGGTATGTCCACTCGGCATCCAGATTGACCGACGGCAATTCCGGTGGATACATATGTCTCATATTGAGCCAGACAAATGCCAGTGCCGAGAAACACAGCAACTGGGTCTGGGCCAGCACATGGGTGGCATCATAGGGGTTATAGCCAGTGTCATAGGGCAGCAGCTGATAAAGCACTTCGGGGAACATACCGATAGTAATACACAGGGCCGCAGCAATGGTCATGGCCAACAGCATGTTGACCGGCGGCTCCGAGGTGCGAATGCCGGAATCGTGGGCAAAGAATGCGAAATAGGGAATCTTGATACCCGCATGGTGGAACACCCCCGCGGAGGCAAACAGCAGCATCAACCAGATCCACGGGTAATCATTTTCCAGTGCCGCGCTCATCACCATGGATTTGCTGACAAAGCCGCTGAACAGTGGAAATGCGGAAATGGAGGCAGCCCCGATAATACAGAGTACCGTGGTCTTCGGCATACTCTTGTAAAGCCCGCCGAGTTCCGAGCCATTGATACGCCCCGTCATGTGTAATACAGCACCCATGGACATAAACAACAGCCCCTTGAAGATCACATCGGTAAAGGCGTGAGCCACCGCGCCGTTGATGGACAAGGCCGTGCCAATCCCCACGCCCACCACCATAAAACCGAGCTGGTTGATCAGGCTGTAGGCCAACACCCGGCGCAGGTCGTTTTCAATCACTGCGTAGAAAATCGGGAAGCAGGTCATGGCTGCACCGATATACACCAGCAACTCTGTGCCCGGATAACCCCGCGCCAGGGCGTATACCGCTACCTTGGTGGTAAACGCGCTGAGGAACACCGTGCCCGTTGGCGTGGATTCCGGATAGGCATCCGTCAACCAATTGTGGAAAAACGGGAACGCACACTTGATACCGAACGCCAGGAAGATCATCCAGCCATATGCGCCCTGCAAGCCAATCTCGCCAAACGTCAGGGATTCGGCCTGTCGGCTGTAGAGAATGATGCCCCCCAGCAACAGCAGGCCGGACAACACCTGAATGATCAGGTAGCGCATACCGGCGCGATAGGAGCGCTCGGAACGCCGTGCCCAGACCAGGAAAACCGAGGTTAATGCCAGCAGTTCCCAGAATACAAACAGGGTAAGCAGATCCCCGGCGAAAACCGCGCCCAGGGCACTGCCCGCATAGAATAAGGCCGCGCCCTGCTGCATCCGGTCCCGCACATGCAGGGAGTAAATAATGGCGATCAACGCAGCGATGTGGAACAGGTAACCGAACAGGATACTGAGCCGGTCCACCTGATGAATGATGAGCTGGAAGTCGAGAAAGGCAATCTGTCCGTAGCTCCCTGCCGGAGTCAGCCACAGGTTGACGGCACTGACGATTGGAATCAGTAGCATCAGTACTGATCGGGACTTGCCGCTTAGCAACAACACCAGTGCCCCGGCAAGGTAGAAGAACAGGAAGGGTGGTACCTCAATGGGCATCATCAGCATGCCCTCCCCTCTGTGGTTCGCCCCGATCTGCGGCCTGCTCACGGCGCAGGTAGTAGTCCTCGTCCCGCATCAGGAAGGTGCGCATCCACTTGGCAACCAGTACCAGCAACACACAGCCTACAAAGCCGTACAGGGCATAGAATCCCCACAGATTTTCCCAGGAATGGTAAATATGGCGGTGTATCACGAAGTCCAGCCCCAGCAGCAGAATACAGCAGGCAAACAGGATGCGCAGCACAAGCCGCACGTTGGCGGGCTTATCGAAAAAATGTGGTTTCTCGGAATTCACTGTGCCCCCCTATCCAATACTTCGCGCCAGGTCATAGAGTGGCTGCGGATAGAAAAAAAACAGCAGGCACATCAGCGTGGTGATCAGTATCGCCAGTAACGATGTCAGCGGCGCCTCCTGAATACCAGAGATCTCCCCGGCGCCATTAGCAGCGGCTCGCGGAGTCGAAAAAAATGCTTTCAGGGGGATGGGCAACAAGTAGGCAATATTCAGGAGCGAGCTGACCATAAGGACACCCATCAACAGCCATTGCCCCGCCTCCAGAGTGCCCAGAATGAGGTACCACTTACTCCAGGAACCTCCCGCCGGGGGCAAACCGATAATACTCAGGCTGGCGATAAAAAAGGCCGCCATGGTCAGCGGCATGGCGCGACCCAAGCCGTGCATATCACTGATCTCGGATTTGTGGCTGGCCACCAGAATGGCACCGGCACAAAAGAACAGGGTAATTTTGCCGAAGGCGTGCATGGCGATGTGCAGCGCACTGCCCAGCAGGCCGGCGCTGGTAGCAAGCAGCACGCCGAGACTGATATAACCAAGCTGACTGATGGTGGAATATGCCAACCGCGCTTTGAGGTTATCCTGTCTCATGGCCACCAGAGAGGCCGCCAGCACCCCAAAGGCCACCAGATACAGCAGCCACTCCGTCACTGCGAGATTGCCTAGGGTATCCAGGCCGAAAATAAAAACGCCCACCTTCACCAGGGCAAACACCCCGGCTTTTACCACCGCCACCGCGTGCAACAAGGCGCTTACGGGGGTAGGTGCAACCATTGCCGCAGGCAACCAGCGGTGGAAAGGCATTACTGCAGCCTTACCGATCCCAAACACAAAGAGTACGAGCAACAGCGACAGCAGTATTGGGGTGATGTCGTCACCAAAAATGCCGCCCTCTTTAAATGTCAGTGTCCCGGCTACGGCCCAGGTGCCAATAATGGCGGGCAAAAAGCACACGATGGAGGTACCCAGCAACAGGCCGAGATACGTCCGCCCTCCCCGCCGCGCCTTATCGGTGCCCGCATGGGTTACCAGCGGGTAGGTGCTGAGGGTAAGGACTTCGTAAAAAATAAACAGTGTTAACAGGTTGTCGGCCAGAGCAATCCCGCCGACGGAAGCGATCGCAATGGCAAACAATGCATAGAAACGTGTCTGGTTCGACTCGCCATGGCCGCGCATGTAGCCAATGGAATAGAGAACGGTCACCATCCAGAGGGAACTGGCAATCAGACAAAACAGTATGCCCAGAGGCTCCAGTCGAAAGGAAATGGTCAACCCTGGCAACAGCTCCAGAAGAGTCCAGCCACTGCGGTCACCCGACATTACGGCCTGGTACAGCGGCCACACAGCAGCAAACAACAATGCCCCTGAAACCAGGGATATGCCTTCCCGCAGGTTCGGGCGCAGACCGGTCAGGGCAACACCGGCTGCCGCCAGCAGCGGGATCACCAACACTGCCTGCATCAGACCAATCACCGAGAAGTTCACTGGCCACCCCCCAACAGGGCGCTAGCCACCGCACCGCTAGTACCCACGGTCAGGCGCGTATCAATACCGAGATAAATATTCACCACCACCAGCAGCCAGGTAGGAATAAGTAACGCCAAGGGAGCTTCACGACTGGCCACCGTGCCCTGCACCTCTGGCAGATGGTCTTCCCCATCCTGAAAATATGCTGTTTCCACCAGGCGCCAGACATACACTACAGCAAGAATGGAGCCAGCCAGAATCAGCAGGGCAATTGGCCACATTCCCGCTTCAATGGCCGCCAGAACCAGATACCACTTGCTGACAAATCCCACTGTCAGCGGCATGCCAATCAGGCTCAATCCACCGATAACAATGGCCGCCATGGTCCAGGGCATCCTTCGGCCCAGCCCTCTGAAGGCAGAGATATCAGCATTACCCACTCGGTAAACTACGGCCGCCAGGGCCATAAACAGAGCGCCTTTCATCAGCGCATGGTTGAACAGGTGCAAAAGAGTGGCCTGCACGCCGACTGCCGTACCGAATCCTATACCAACAATCATGTAGCCGATCTGGGCAATGCTCGAATAGGCAAACAGCCGTTTGATGTTGGTCTGGAAAATGGCAACCAGGGAGGCGACAAAAACACCGACCAGCCCCAGTGTGATAAGGATGCTGTGCAGCGGTAGGACCGATGACACGAAGTGCTCACCAAATACGGAGAAATGCACCCGGATCAGCAGGTACACCGCCACTTTTGTCGCTGTGGCTGCCAGGAATGCTGTGACCAGCGACGGCGCATAGGCGTAGGCATTGGGCAGCCAAAGGTGCAGAGGAAACAGCGCCAGCTTCAGGCAGATACCCACCACGATGAAGGCAAATGCCGTATAGGCTGTGCGGATGCTGTCAGTTTCCGGTAGCCGCTGGGCCAGATCCTGCATATTCAGGGTACCGGTAAGACTGTAGAGAAAGCCGATGCCAATCAGGATAAACGTGGCACCGATGGTGCCGACAATCAGGTACTGGTAGGACGCCCACAAGGCACGCCGGTCATGACCATGGGCAATCAAGGCGTAGGTTGCCAGAGAAGATATCTCCAGGAAGACAAACACGTTAAAGATGTCCCCGGTGGCTACAATCCCCAGCAGGCCCGCCAGACAGAGCAGGTAGATCACATAGAAAACCGGCTGCCGCTCTATGGGAATTTCCAGGGCTATGCCCTGACCCGCCGCTGCAATAACAAGCGTGGCTATTCCGCTTACGACCAACAGAACATAGGCCGCAAGGAGGTCTATCCGATACTCGATACCCCAGGGGGCATCCCAACCACCCAGGGCATAGACCAGTGTCCCGTGCTGATTAACCTGATACAGCAACAGGGCGCTGATCACCAGAGAAACCGCACTGGCCAGCAGTGCAAAAAGCCATGCCAGACGGGCGCGATCCAGCAAAAGGCATGCGGGTGCCGCCAGCAACGGCACCACCACCTGCAAGACGGGCAAATGCGTCAACACTGCAAGTCCCTCTGCTGCAGTTCTTCCTCTTCCACAGAGCCATAGGCATTACGAATACGGATCACAAGTGCCAGCGCCAGCGCCGTGGTGGAAATACCCACCACAATGGCTGTCAGGATCAACACATGTGGCAAGGGGTTCGAATAGACATCAACGCCTTCGGCCTGAATGGGAGCGGTACCACCCGCGACCTTGCCGACGCTAATATAAAAAATGAAGACCGACGTCTGAAACAGGTTAAGTCCGATCAGTTTCTTGATGAGGTTGCCCTGCACGATGACGATATAGAAACCGGTCATCATCAGCAGGATTACCACCCAATAGTTATACAGCTCCATCAACATGGGGAGGAATCCTCATCCGTCACAGTCATATTCGCGAAGGCATAGAAGATCAGGATCATCGCCGCGGCCACGGTAACCCCCACGCCCAGCTCAATCACAATGATGCCCAAATGACGTCCTGCCAGCGGGTCTGCCAGCAGGTGGCTGTAATCGAGAAAATTGCCACCGCTTAGCAGGCTGACAACACCGACACTGCCATAGATCAACACACCACAGGCTGCCAATACCTGTAACAGCTCTGGCCGGATAATCTTCCGGGTATTCGACAAGCCAAACAGCATGGCGTACAGAATAATGCCGGCAGCAAAGATCACCCCAGCCTGGAAGCCACCCCCCGGACCATATTCACCGTGGAACTGCACGTATAGCGCAAACAACAGAATTAGTGGAATCAGCATTTTACTGACCACCCTGAGCACCCGGTGCTCGTGCATGGTCGCCTGTACAGTCCCGGTGTTGCTGCTGGCGGCCGACAGAAGTCCCAACACACCCATAGCCGCAGTAAAGATAACGACTACCTCACCCAGTGTGTCGTAGGCCCGGTAATCTGCCAGAACCGACGTCACCATATTGGGAATACCGATCTCTGCAGGGGATGTTTCGATATAGCGAACCGACACATGCTGGTGCGCAGGAGCATCGGCTGAGCCAAATGCCGGCATATCCAGAGTCCCGAGCACAAGCATGGCGCCCGTCACAGATACCAGCAGCAACGAAAGGAGCGGCCTGCGGCTGGCAGTCTGCTCATAGCGACCCACCAGTGCCAATGCCGTCAGCATCAGCAGCGGAAATACACCGGCTCCAACCGCTGCCTCAGTGAAGGCCACATCTACAGCATCCACGGCAACGAAGAAACTGGCCGATAGCAGCCCGTAAATGCCCGCCAGCATCACCACGGCAAACAGATCGCGCAGCCGTGCAATCGCCAATGCGGTAATAGCCAGCAGAAACAGCAGCGCAACATCCAGTAACAGTTCTATGCCAACACTCCTCTTGCTCTTGTATCAGACTGTTTCTTTTTCGTCGGGGTGCACTTTCATTCCCCCATGGAGAGCCGCCTTGGCCAGAGCATGACTGGCCGTTGGGCTGGTAATCAGAAGGAACAGCAGAATTAGTAGCAGCTTGAAGGTCGCAATACCCCACCCGGCCAATAGCATGAGCCCCAGTAGAATCAATCCCGAAGCCAGGGTTTCGGTAACGCCCGCGGCATGCATGCGGCAGAAGATATCGGGGAAACGCAGTAACCCCACCCCTCCGGACACAATCAAAAAAATGCCCAGTGCCAGCAAAGGCACACTCAACCACTCCGCCAGCATTGCTGTCATGACTTCGCGCCTTTCTGTCTGCCACCGCTGTACTCGAAGTAGCGGAGGACACCGATAACGCTGATAAAGTTGATCAGCGCATACACCAACGCGATATCCAGGAAATCCGGCCGCTCGAACAGAAACCCCACCACTGCAATCAGTAGCACGGTTTTAGTGCCAAACACATTCACCGCCAGTATCCGGTCGTAGATGGTGGGGCCTAGCATGGCTCGCACCAGGGCTATCACCATGACGACCAACAATGCCACCGCTGCTGCCGCTAGCATCTATTGCTCCAGCCCCGTTACCCGGCGGTTCATCTCTCCTTCCTCAAGCTCAAGAATCCCGTCCTTGGTCAGGGCATGTACCACCACACTGCCATCATCCATATCCATGGCTACAGTACCCGGTGTCAACGTAATGGAGTTGGCGTATATCACCCGCCCCATGTCAGAAGATTGTCCCAATGACAGGCGGGCGACACTGGGACTGATGGAACCGTTGCCTCGCCAGATATGGCTTACCACGGCCACATTACTGCTCACAACCTTGGCGGTGAGCCATGCCAGATAACCGAATATGCCGCTGCCAAGGTGCAAAGGCTGTGACTCGTGATCGACCAAATTCATGCGCTGGGCAACCCACATCACAAACAGGCAGGACATCACCCCAATACCCAGAAGCAGAGGGGTGTAATGACCAGAATTACCCAGCCAGAGTAACAACAGAAGAAAAAACAGACTGAAACTGTGTTTCATGACAGCCACCCTGAATACAAAGCTGATGGCATTAGCAATGCACGCGCCCCCATTTGAAATACTGTCCTTAGGGACAGGTAAAGTGTTTCTTTAATGCGCTCGACAACAGTTCTGCCGCCGAAACATTGGCCCCAGATGTGGCCTCTTCACGTTCAAGCTTGTTAACAACATCGCCGACCGACAGGTCCTCAGGCAGGCAGTATGGACTCCGAACCATCACGCCATCCTGCATCATTTGCCCCCTGGCACGGGTCTTCAGTGCCCGCTGTTGAAAGGATTCATCCGCCTGTTGTGCCAGCGTCAAATCACCGACAGCATCCAGATACCCCCTGATATAGCCATGACAGATATGTCTGGCTGCAGGAGCGGCTTGATCGCCTGCATCTTTGCAGACTGACAGCAGCATCTCGGCCGTCATGGCTTCCATGGTCCGCCCTTTGGATATCAGCAGGCCACTCAGGATCAGAACGACAAGGCCGCGTGTAGTTATGGTTTTCAGTACAGTCAGCACAGGATCACCACTTGTTATAGTTATGCTGATACTTTCTCACCCTGATTACAGAAAAGTATTACGAAAAATGTAAAAAAGTGTGTCGCCACATCCCTATCGTGTACTGCCTGGTTTTCTGGTGTAAGGTAACAACAGCCCCTGCTGTTAAGGACAATAACTACAACGGACACAGTCAGCTGAAGCAATGAACACAAACAGTATCCAGGCCTCACCCAACATCCTGATCGTTGACGATAACGAGGACATACGGGAACTGGTTTCCAGGCTGTTGACATCCGAAGGATACGGCGCCGCCGTTGCCGCGGACGGTGACGACATGATGTCGCAACTGTCAGAACACAAGCCGGATCTGATACTGCTGGATGTCATGCTGCCCAAGCGCGATGGCTTCGAGTTGTGCCGACAACTACGTTCGGATCCGGGCATGCCGCCCATCATCATGCTGACCGCCAAGGATGGCGAAATCGACCGGGTGGTGGGGCTGGAGCTGGGTGCAGACGACTACATCGTGAAACCCTTTGGGGGCCGCGAATTAATCGCCAGAATAAAGGCCGTATTGCGCCGTACGCGCAGCGAGACAAGCCAGTCCCTCAACACCATCCATTTTGCCAACTGGCGCTTTGTGCCGGCGCATATGGAAATCTACGACCAAGAATCCACCGCCACGCCGCTGTCTACCAGCGAGACCGCCCTGCTGCTGGCATTTGTACAGAATCCCGGTGTGCCGTTATCCCGCGATCGGCTGCTTGACCTGACCAAAGGCCGCAATAGCGCACCCTTTGACCGCAGCATCGACATCCATGTCAGTCGCTTGCGGCGCAAGCTTGGAGATGACGGGAAGCACCCGGAGATCATTAAAACTGCCTGGGGCACGGGCTATATTTTCACCTGCTCCGTCGAGAAGTCGTGATCCGCACCCCCACACTTTCACTCAAAGCCCGGGCCACGCTGATTCTCTGCGTGGTCTTTATCCTGTTCCAGGCTGTCAGTCTGTTACTGTTCGAGCGGAACCGGGAACACAATATTCTGCTTACCGAAGCCACTGATATGGCCGACCGCATCGTCGGCATTGTCAATCTGGCCAACAGTTTCCCCCAGCCGGATCGTGAAGAGATACTGGCTGCTGCCGAAACACAGTTTCTCGCGACTTTCCCGAGCGTTGTCTCCGTTGATAAGGCCGCCTGTCAGGAAAACGAGTTTTCGCAACACATGTCCGCGCGCATCAACCAGTCGTTTCGTGAAATCCCCGGACTCGACGCACGCATCTGCGTGCGCAGCCTTGCCCTGCCGCAATTCGCCTTAAAGGAACTTCATACAAGGGGCTTTGACGTGCTGGTTTTTGTCAATTTCCCGGACAGTGAGGAAATCATTTTTCATGCCATCCTGCCTGAGGGTGGATCACTGCTAACAGACAGGATACTGCCCTATTTCCTGCTGGTCGCACTGCTGACATTACTGCTGGCCTGGTTTCTCATCAACAAGGCCACCGCTCCACTGGAACGCCTGGCCAAGGCTGCCGATACCATTGGCGTCAATCTCGACAGCCCACCAATGGACGAAAAAGGACCACCTGAAGTCGCCCGGGCCGCTCACGCTTTTAACCGTATGCAAAACCGTCTGGCGCGCATGGTTCATGGACAGACGGAAATGCTGGCAGCCATTTCACATGACCTGCGTTCAGCGGCGACACGCCTGCAACTGCGCGCGGAAATGCTCAGCAACGATCAGGAGCGCAATGGTCTGATGCGGGTCGTGACTGACATGAAACAGATGATCGAGTCCGTGCTGGCCTACGTTCGCGGGTACGAGTCCACCGAGCCGTTGCGGATGGTCAATATCACGGCGCTGATTGAGAGCCTCTGTGACGACCTCCGCGACGAAGGTTTTCAGATCAGTGATGAACGTTTCTGCGGGGCTGTTTCACTAAAATGTCGGGCCAGTGTGCTGCGCAGGGGTCTGCAGAATGTGATCGACAATGCCATAAAATACGCGGGATCAGCTGACCTGGAGTTAAGGTGCGAGGATGAATATTTTGTCGTATCCATTAGCGACTCTGGCCCGGGCATTCCGGAGGATCAAATTCAGGCTGTGGTTCAGCCCTTCTATCGACTGGAGCAATCCCGAAACCTGGAAACGGGGGGAGTCGGTCTGGGCCTGTCCATTACCCAGAATATCGTCACCAGCATGGGAGGCATTCTGACACTGTCCAACCGCGAAACTGGTGGATTGCAGGTGGATATCCGTCTGCCGCTACAGCCAGCTTGAAGAGAACCGTCCGGGCACAGAGGAATTTCCCTTTATCAGGCCAATGAAGTGACTTTCCAATTGGACCTGAGCGCTAGGCTATATAACAATGG
>SBGI01000212.1 GCA_006227015.1 Gammaproteobacteria bacterium | reverse complement strand
ACTGACATTAACAACGAGCTCTCTCCACCCTAGCCCATTCGCTCAAGCTCATTGCCGGCGAAAACACTGTCTGGTATCAACCGCACTGCCTGTGCTCAGCCTCAAGCACTTCTCGAAAATCCGGGTGCGCGATATTAATGAGTTTCTCTGCCCTTTCCCGCAGGCTGGCCCCGTAGAGATGTGCCACACCAAATTCAGTGACGACGTAATCCACCTGGGCGCGCGATGTCACCACTCCGGCTCCACTCGCCAGATGGCTGACGATGCGAGACTGCTGTCCAGACAATGCCGTGGCGGGCAATGCAATGATCGAGCGTCCGCCTTCCGACAGCTGGGATCCGGTGACAAAATCCACTTGTCCGCCGAACCCTGAGTAAACACGGCCACCGATGGAGTCCGCACACACCTGACCACTCAAATCGACCTGAATTGCACTGTTGATCGACATCACTCTGGGGTTTTTGCGGATCACAGCCGGGTTATTGACGTATTCAATATCGAGAAAAACGACTTCGGTGTTGTCATCGACAAAGTCATACAGCGCCCGTGACCCAAGTACGAACCCGGTGACAATTTTTCCCGGATGAACCACCTTGTTGCTGTTGTCGATAACGCCTTTTTCCACCAGCGGCAATACCCCGCTGGAAAACATCTCGGTATGGATACCGAGGTGACGATGGCCTTCAAGATGGGCCAGCACCGCATCTGGAATTGCCCCTATGCCCATTTGCAGGCAGTCACCATCGCGAATCAGTTCCGCCACCAGGCGACCAATCTTCAGGTGTGTCTGGCTGGGATTTCCCGCTTCCAGTCTGGGAATTTCACTATCGATTTCGACGGCGTAATCAATGGCATCAAAAGGGATAGCCGCATCACCATGGGTACGAGGCATCTGCGGGTTGATCTGGGCGATAATCGTTTTCGCCACACTGGTGGCTGCCAGTGTCGCTTCTACCGACACCCCCAGGGAACAATTGCCATGGCGGTCCGGTGGCGATACCTGGATAAGTGCCACATCCACCACCTGCCTGCCATTGCGCAGCATTTTGGGGACTTCCGACAGGAACATGGGCACGTAGTCCGCCCTGCCCTGATTCACCAACTCCCGTGTGCTGTGACTGACAAAATAGCAGCGGTTGCGCAAATGTCCTTCCAGTTCCGGCTGACACACCGCTTCCGCGTGTTCAAGGTGTAGTTGGAGAAGTTGAATATCCTCGAGATCCATTGCCCGCGCTGCCAGGGATTCGAGCATTTTATACGGCGTTGCTGCCATGGAATGGCACCAGATACGGTCTGACGAGCGTATGGAAGCCAGTGCTTCTTCAGGGCTGGCACAGATGACAGGCATGGCGGTCTTTCTCTCTGAATATACGGGGAATACTCGGTACCATTCTAGTCCGAATAGATGACGATTGGATGGACCCTGCCCCTAAATTAGCGAAGCTACAGTAGAAAGGCAGGCCCGACAGCAGGGGGCTATTCAAAGAGCCTGTTAACTGCGTACCGACATTTCCGCGAGTTTACCGTCGAGCATTTTCAGAATGCGACGGCGCGTAATCACCCCCAGCACCTTCCCCCGCTTATCCACCACGGGGTAACTCTTCGGTTTATCCAGCAACATTTGTTGCGCTAGGCTCAGGGGGTCTTCATTGGCCGTCACCGTCAATACATCGGTGCGCATAATGTCTCTAACCGAGGCTACCCGCTGGTTGTGGTAGACCACCTGAATGGCGACCTGTAGACATTCCTGTTCTGAAATCCAGCCCACCAGCAAACCGTCCTTGTCAGTGACGGGGCCACCCAGCATGTCCTTCTGAATAAGTTTGCCGGATGCCTCCACCACCGGCATATCCGGGTGGATCACCGCAAAATCCTTGTTCATGCAATCGGCAATTGATTCTGAGATCATGACAATATTCTCGAGGTTAGTGACTGACGATGAAACCCGGTTTAACACCTGTTGGCGTTGGCGGGCTCTGGTTAATTAACACGCAATTTTCAAGCCATCATGAAAGGGCCGCATTTGTCGGGATTCAGGAGCGCTGCAGTGTGAGAGTTGCCCCTTGGGCAGGCAATCGTGCCCCAAAACAGCACTTGCCATCCTCAAACACCCGAGGGCAGCCCCTACGATGAAAGAAACGCTGTAAAAACACACCTGGAGTGCTTCAATAACGACTCGCTCCAGCCTAAAAATAATTGAGAGGGGATAAAAATGAGCGATTATCAGGGAGGTTGTGGTTGCGGCCACCTTCAATATCAATTTAAGGACGAACCGCTTAATCAGGTATTTTGCTACTGCCATGCCTGTCAACGACATACCGGGACCGACAAATGGTTTGGTCTGTGGGTACCCGTGGACAAGTTGAACTTTACAGCAGGCGAACCGGCACGCTTTACCCGGCGCGGCGACTCCGGCCAGGATATGAACCATCTGTTCTGCCCCCAGTGTGGAACCACCGTATGTGTGGAAGTCTGTGCCGGTAATTTTTATACCGTAGCCGCCGGCACGGTAAAGGGCGGCAAAGTATTTTCACCGCGTATGGTGATCTATCGCAGCGAGGCCCCTGACTGGGCTGTTTTTCCAGATGGTGTGCCTCAATACGAAAAGCTACCGCCGGACCTGGCGATTTAGGAATCTGTAACCAGCTGAAGCCTGACGACGCTTTTTCGGGTTCACGGGTTGTCTTACCGGAACAGGGGAAATATGATCAGGTGAAGATAAAAAACATAAGAGCGGCAGCAACTTCATGAAAAATTTCAATCTGCCCAGCAAGCTCCAGGTTACCGTGCGGATCGTGGGGGTAGTTCTTGGTGCAGAGTTTCTGATCAGGGCGTTATATAACACCCTGGCCATCGAATTAAGCCCTTTTCAGACGTCGACGCTAAACGCCTTTGCACTGGTCGTCATTTCCACGCCGATTATTTATTTTTGGGTTGTTAAGCCCTATGTCAATGCGCACCAGAGCGCCCTTGACCAGATCGAATATATTTCCTGCCTCGACCCCCTGACCAAGCTGGCCAACCGGAGACTTATTTCCTCCCAGCTTCAAAAAACGCTGGCCAATGCCCAGCGGCATGGGATCTACGGGGCAGTAATGGTGATTGATCTCGACGGTTTCAAACCCATTAATGACCGCCACGGCCACGAGGCCGGGGATACCGTGCTGGTGGAAATTTCCCACCGCCTGCAGACCATTGTGCGAACCGAGGATATTGTCGGGCGCCTGGGAGGTGACGAGTTTATCGTCGTACTTGCCAACCTGGGACGACAGCCCGACGAGGCCCTGGCCAGGTCAAAATTCGTGGCAAAACGACTTCTGGATACGATGCTGAAGCCGGTGGATTTCAATGACGTGGCTTTGAGTGTTTCGGCCAGCATTGGCATACGCTTTATCGATCTCGACCCCAACGTTGCTATCGAAACACTGATCAGTGAGGCCGATACTGCCATGTATCAGGCAAAAAAGGCAGGCAAGGCCCAGGCCATCATTTTTCAGGAACAGATACCATTGCCGGAAATGCAGACAGCTGCCTCCTAACTGACACATTTCTGACATCAGACGATCAAAATACTGTCATAAAACCGTTATAGGCTGGCGGAAACGGAGCAAAACCAGCCATGCTTAACGTCGAACATTTTATCCAGGATCGCTACCCCGGTTTTTACCAACGCCACCCCAGGCTGGTGCGACCGATTATTCGCCTGTTGCGAATGCTATTCCGGGAACAAAGCTTCCAGCAATTCGAGCAGGACTACCCCTATCTCCACGGCTTTGACTTTGTCGAGCAAGTGCTGGATTACTTCGACTTTCGCTACACCGTACGCGACCATGAACGCCACCGCATTCCCGCCCAGGGCCGGGTGGTGATTATCGCCAATCACCCCATCGGCTCACTGGACGGTTTGGCACTACTGAAGCTGGTGCGGGAAACCCGCCCGGATGTAAAGGTAGTGGCCAACGAGCTGCTGTTCACTCTCAAGCCGCTGCACAAACTGTTACTGCCGGTAGACAATATGGGCGGCAATACTACCCGCCAGAACCTGGCCGCTATTCGCGAGCACCTGGACAACGAAGGTGCCGTGATCATCTTCCCTGCGGGAGAAGTGTCCCGTTTCGGTCCCCAGGGCATCCGCGATGGCGAATGGCGCAATGGCTTTCTGCGCATGGCCATCCACAGCAAGGCGCCGGTACTGCCTGTGTTTGTGGACGGCCGCAACTCTGCACTGTTTTACAGTGTGTCGCTGCTGGCGAAACCCCTGTCCACCCTGCTGCTGGTACGGGAAATGTTTAAACAGGCACGCAACTGTGTGGATGTGCGCATCGGTGAGCCGGTCAGCTACGACTGCTACCAGCGTATCAATGTCCCTTTGCGGGAAAAAACCAAGCTATTCAAGCGACACCTATACCGTATCGGCCAGGACAAGAAAGGTATCTTCAGCACAGTCAGCGCCATCGCTCATCCCGAAAACCGCGCGCTGCTGCGGGATGAAATCAAGCTTTGCGAACTGCTGGGAGAAACCGGAGACGGCAAACAAATCTACCTGTACCGCTACCAGCCGGATTCACTGATCATGCGCGAAGTAGGCCGCCTGCGGGAGGTCGCATTTCGCGCGGTAGGCGAAGGGACTGGCAGCCGCCGTGACATCGACGGTTACGACCAACACTACTTCCACCTGCTGTTGTGGGACGAACAGGAACTGGAAATTGCCGGAGCCTACCGCTTCTGTGATGCCACCCTGTGCCTGGAACAGATGGGTCGGGGTCAGCTCTACTCTACAGAGCTGTTCCATTACACAACATCCATGAAGCCCTACCTGGAGCGGGGACTGGAGCTGGGCCGCAGCTTTGTGCAACCGAAGTACTGGGGTCGCCGGAGCCTGGATTATCTTTGGTACGGCATCGGTGCCTTTCTGCGCAGAAACCCCCACTACCGATACCTGTTTGGCCCGGTGACCCTGACTAACAGCTACCCGGAATGGGCCATGGAAATGCTGGTGTATTTCTACAGTCGTCATTACCCCAGCCTGCAAAAACTGGCTGAACCCCTGTTGCCTTACAGCATCACACCGGAGCGCCTGCAGGCGCTGGCAGATAAATTCCCCGGCAAGGATCAAAAAGCGGAATTCACCCAGTTAAAAAGTGAATTGGCCCATATGAATCTCAGTGTGCCGACCTTGTTCAAGCAGTACACCGAAGTCTGCGAGCTGGGTGGCGTACAGTTCGCAGGCTTTAACATCGACCCGGCATTCGCCAATTGTGTCGATGGCCTGATCATTGTCGATCTTGCTCGCCTCAAGCCCTCCAAACGGGAACGCTATATCGGCTGATAGTAAAGAATTCAGCAGGCTTGCCTGAAGCCACTAAAGCCTGCTGAATCCTGTGCCACCAAGGGACACTTTGCCGGTGTCGGTGTACAATGTCGGCCTTTGTTTACCCGGCAGCGGACAATGACTGACGACAAGACTACCCATTTCGGTTACAAGACCGTCCCCGTCCAGGAAAAGGCTGCCCGCGTGGCGGACGTCTTCCACTCTGTGGCAGCCAAATACGACCTGATGAATGACCTGATGTCCGGTGGGATTCACCGGCTCTGGAAGCGCTTTACCATTGAGCTGTCAGGGGTGCGATCGGGACAACGCGTCCTTGATATTGCCGGAGGCACCGGTGACCTCGCGGCCAAGTTCTCCCGCCTGGTAGGCCCCGATGGCGAAGTGGTGCTGGCGGATATTAACGACTCCATGCTGAAAGTCGGCCGCGATAAACTGATGGATCACGGCGTCGCCGGCAATGTCCGCTATGCCCAGGCCGATGCCCAGTATCTGCCTTTCGGGGATAACACGTTTGATTGCATTACCATCGCGTTTGGTCTGCGCAATGTCACCGACAAGGACCTGGCGCTGCGCTCCATGCTGAGGGTGTTGAAACCAGGCGGACGATTGCTGGTTCTGGAGTTTTCCAAACCCACCAGCGGCCTGCTGGGTAAAGCCTACGACTTTTACTCTTTTAACCTGTTGCCACGCATGGGCAAACTGGTGGCCAACGATGCCGAAAGCTATCAATACCTGGCCGAATCCATCCGCATGCACCCGGACCAGTCAACGTTGAAAGGCATGATGCAGGAGGCCGGGTTCGTGAATTGTGAATACCACAACATGACCGGCGGAATTGTCGCCCTGCACCGGGGCTTCAAACCCTGATGTTCGAGTTCCTCAAACAGAACCCTCTGTGGGCCCTGCACAGCGGCGCACTGATGGCGGTGGAAACTGCCATCAATAGTGCCCTGGCTTACGACCCGGCTACTCAGCAAGCCGTTGCCGGGTTGGCGGGTAAAGTACTGACTGTCGAATGCACACTGCCACCACTAACCTTCCACATCATCCACACAGAGCAAGGTATCAGCCTGATGTCCAACTATGAGGGCACTGCGGATACAACCATGCGGGGCTCAGCATTGTCCCTGGCAGCTCTGGCTGTGGATGGAGAGGACCGGGTATCGTTTTATGGCACCGGCGTTGACGTGCGCGGCGATCACGACCTGCTCAGAGAGATTCGCAAGATTTTTGCAAACCTGGATGTTGACTGGGAAGCCGCCCTTGCCAATTTGATTGGCGATGTGCCGGCGCATCTGGTGGGGGAATCTCTGCGTAGTGCTGCCAATTGGCAAAAACAGGCTGCCCAGCGCGCCGGAAGCGCCGCAGCGGCCTTCAGCCAGGAAGAAGTTAAGCTCACCCCCGGCCAGGCGGAGATGTCCCATTTTACCCACAAGGTGAAACTGCTGTCCGAAGATACAGACCGCCTCGCCGCCCGAATCAACAAGCTGAAAGTTCGTCTCGACCAGCGCGATAGCGATACTCACTGATCATGTCCCGAATTCACCGACTCAGTACCATTCTTCGCACGGTCACCCGTTACCGCCTGGATCTGTTTTTTGATCGAGAGAAGTTACCCCGCAGTGCACGCCTGCTGTTGGCGGGCACGCGTCTGCTGCCGGCGCCATCCGCTCCCCGTGGCGAACGTCTGCGCAAAGCTCTGGAAGACCTGGGCCCGATCTTTATCAAGTTCGGACAACTGCTTTCCACCCGACCGGACCTGATCCCGCCCGATATCTGCTGCGAACTCGACAAGTTACAGGACAATGTGCCGCCTTTCGACAAAGCTCACTTTGTCGCCATTGTGGAGGACGCCCTGGGCGATAGCATCGACAATCTGTTCCTGCAATTCGACCGCGAACCCCTGGCTTCGGCCTCCGTGGCACAGGTCCACGCAGCGGTACTCCCCAATGGTCGTGAAGTAGTAGTCAAGGCGATACGTCCGGGCATTGAAAAGGTCATAGAGCAGGATATTAAGCTGCTGTTCACCATTGCCCGCTGGCTGGAAAACAACACCATCGACGGCCGCCGCATGCGCCTCACTGAGGTGGTCAGCGACTACAAAAACACCATTTTTGACGAGCTGAACCTGCAGCGTGAAGGCGCCAATGCCTCTCTGTTGCGACGCAATTTTGAGGGCTCGCCGTTACTCTACGTGCCGGAAGTTTACTGGTCTCATACCAATGAAAAAGTACTGGTAATGGAGCGTATCTACGCGACACCGGTAACCGACGTCGCCAGCCTCCAGCAACAGCAAACCAATTTCAAAACCCTCGCGGAACGCGGCGTGGAAATCTTTTTTACACAGGTGTTTGAGCACAACTTTTTCCACGCCGATATGCATCCCGGCAATATCTTTGTCGATGCAAAAAACCCGCAACAACCCCGGTACCTGGCCGTAGACTGCGCCATTATGGGCACACTTACGGAAGCGGATCAGTACTACCTGGCACGCAACCTGCTGGCCATCTTCCGGCGCGACTACCAGCAGGTAGCCGAGCTTCATGTGCTCTCTGGCTGGGTGCCGGAAGGTACCAATATCGGTGAGTTTACCGCCGCCATCCGCACCGTCTGCGAACCCATTTTTGAGCGCCCACTACGGGAAATCTCCTTCGGACAGCTGCTGGTCAGCCTGTTTCGCACCGCGCGCCGCTTTGACATGGAGGTGCAGCCCACGCTGGTGCTGTTACAGAAAACCCTGCTCAACATTGAGGGTCTGGGGCGACAGCTCTACCCCGACCTCGACCTGTGGGCCACCGCCCACCCGTTCCTGGAACGCTGGCTGAAAGAACGCTTCCAGCCCAATGCTCTGGTGGAACAATTAAAACGTCACGGCCCGGAATGGTTGGAGCAATTTCCCCAGGTACCGCAACTGATCTTCCATACCCTGGAGCGGTTGCAGACCCGGGAAACCAGCACGACAAAAGTCCCAGCGGTCCGTGTAGAAAAAAGCAGATCACCCTGGCGACTGTGGACCGGGGCCGCCCTCGTAGGTATTGGCCTTGGCAGCGCATTCCCCCAATGGCTGGATACCGTTAAGGATATGCCGAATGCCAGTCTGCTGGTGGCCGGCGTGGGCGTGTTGCTGTTGCTGTTCAGGTAAGCGGCTCACTGCTACGCCGCAAACTCTGTATTGCCGATCCATAACGAACTGTCATAATGGCCCCCTATGACCGACTTTCTTGACGACATTGCCTGGAATGAAGATGGCCTGCTACCGGCGGTAGCACAGGACGCCAAGTCCGGTCGTATACTAATGGTCGCCTGGATGAACCGTGAAGCATTGAGCCTGACGGAAAAAGAACAGCGCGCCGTGTACTGGTCCCGCTCACGGCAGAAACTGTGGCGCAAGGGGGAAGAGTCAGGTCATGTGCAGACCGTCAAGGAGATTCGCCTCGACTGCGATGGCGATGTCATTGTTCTGCAAATCGAGCAGCTGGGCGGCATCGCTTGCCACACTGGTCGTGAATCCTGCTTTTATCGGGTGCTCAAAGATGGTCAGTGGCACACCGTTGACCCGGTCCTGAAAGACCCCGGAGATATCTACTCATGAGTGATGTACTGGCTAAACTGACCCAGGTGCTGGAACAACGGAAACAGGCACCACCCGAGGATTCCTACGTATCCAGCTTGCACCACAAGGGGCTGAACAAGATCCTTGAGAAAGTCGGCGAGGAAGCCGTGGAAACCATTCTCGCGGCGCGGGACGTGGAACAGGGAGCTGATCACAGCAAACTGATCTACGAGACGGCCGACCTGTGGTTTCACTCACTGGTTATGCTCTCTCATCTGGGCGAGGATGCCCAGGCAGTTCTCGACGAACTGGAGCGCCGTTTCGACCTGTCGGGCCTTGAAGAAAAAGCCCGACGCACTTCAACCTGAACAGAGAGACATTTATGGGCTTTGGCTGGCAAGAATTACTGATTATTCTGGTGATCGTCGCACTGATCTTCGGCACCAAAAAACTGAAAAACTTCGGCTCCGACCTCGGTGGCGCGGTAAAAGGCTTCAAGGACTCAGTATCCAGCGATGGTACTGATGCCAAGGAAGAAAAACCCGGGGAGAGCACAGCCGGTGAGGTTAAGGAAGTCAAAAAAGACGTTCAGGAATGATCCCCGCTTCGGCGCACTTTGGCTCGCCCTGGGCCGGTGACTGATCCATGTTTGATATTGGTTTTTCCGAACTATTGCTGATTGCCGTGGTGGCATTGGTGGTGATGGGTCCCCAGCGCCTGCCTCAGGCCATGCGCACCCTCGCCCTTTGGTGGGGGCGTGCCCGCCAGATGTTCGGCAATTTGCGACGTGAGCTGGAAAATGAGGTAGGCATGGATGATATCCGCCGCCAGCTTCACAACGAAGAGATTCTCCGCGAAATCAAGAAAAGTACGGAAGAGTTTGAGCGGACGGAGGCTGCCCTGTCGAGCGAGATGTCTGTAACAGAAGACGATGGTACAAGTGAACCACCTACAACAGACACTCAAACACCGCCGCAGGATCAAAAATGAGTGACGAAGAAATACTCAACCAGCCATTTATCGACCATATTGTCGAGCTGCGCAATCGCCTGATGCGCTGCCTGGTGGTGATCCTGGTGATCTTTGCCGCTCTGTTTGCATTCAGCAATGACCTCTATCTCTATGTCTCGGAGCCATTACGCGCACACCTACCCGAGTCCTCAACCATGATTGCCACCGATGTGGCATCCCCTTTCCTGACCCCCTTCAAGCTGACGATGGTGTTATCCCTGTTCGCCGCCATGCCCTTTATCCTTTATCAGATATGGGCTTTTGTCGCTCCGGGGTTATACAAGAAGGAAAAGAAAATTGTGCTGCCGCTGTTTTTCTCCAGCGTGGCACTGTTTTACGGCGGAATGGCGTTTGCTTACTACGTGGTGTTTCCCCTGGTATTTATGTTTTTTACCAGTATCGGGCCGGAAGGGGTTGCGGTGATGACCGATATTCGCAGCTACCTGGATTTTGTCCTGAAACTGTTTTTTGCCTTTGGCATCAGCTTTGAAATTCCCATCGGGGTGGTCATCCTCTCCTGGGTCGGTGTGATTGAACCGGACAAACTCGCCAAAAAGCGCCCCTATGTCTTTGTGGTCTGCTTTGTGTTTGGCATGTTGCTCACACCGCCGGATGTCCTTTCGCAAACACTTCTGGCCGTACCCATGTGGCTGCTGTTTGAAATTGGTATTTTCTTCGGACGCCTGGTGTATAACCCCCCGGAAGAAACGGCTGATGCCGATAACACTTCCACCTGACAGATCAGAGGCCGATTGCACAGTTTTGCAGCAATAGTAGTACCTGATTTGCAAAAATAGTGCACCCCGCTCCAACCCACGCCCCACCCATCCGAAATATCTCAATTTTCTTCTTATTTTTCATAGAGCTAGATCCACTTCAGGCTTGGCATTCATTATGCATAAATGATATGAGAAGCACTGTCCTCCGGTTCTGAAAAGTACTGATATGGCAGTTAACACATAGGATCGACAGGTAATGAGGCCTGCTGGCTCGCCGCCATAAGCGGCAGGCCAGCAGGCCTTTTTTTCAATCCAGGGCCATGAGTAATTTGAACAGCAACACCCAATTGGATGATGACCTCGAAACACCGCAGGTGATCATCACCAATGCGCATCATTCCCGTGTCATCGTCATCGGTGCGGGGCCTGTCGGCATTCGTTTCGCCGACGAGCTGCTGTCCCGTCGGCCGGACGATGAAGTTCACCTGTTCGGTGACGAGACCTGTGCCCCCTACAATAGAATCCAGCTATCTGCTCTGCT
>SBGI01000316.1 GCA_006227015.1 Gammaproteobacteria bacterium | reverse complement strand
TCAAAGCTGACCCGAAAAGCCAGTTCTGCGGAGCGCCCCAGCTGGCTGAAATCCCCCGGCGACATGCTGTCGGTGACACCGGTTTTGGCCTTATGGGTGGGAATGGGCACGGACCAGAGGGCACCGATTCGCGGCATTAAAAGAAACAGCACCACCATCAGAGGCAGTGCCTGGAGAATCAGGGATGACGCCACCTTCAGGGGATGCAGTGCTCCGCCGGTCTGGTCGCCATGATGCAGCCCTACCAGTGCAGCCAAAACCAACAGCAGACAGCCCAACAGGTAGCCCGCGGAGACCATGGATTGATCAAACAGAGCCGTCAGCGCGGCCACAAAAAACGCCAGCAGCACCACCAGATAGGCATCCCTGCGATGGGACATTTCCAGCAGTTTCAGCATGTACGCTGTCACCAGTAGCGCTAGCATGGGCTCCAGGCCAATGGGCTTGCCGTATTCAAGCAATAGACCGCCCAGGCAAACGGCCAGCAGGGTCATTTTCAACCATCTACCGGGGGCTGACCAGGCACCTCGATAGCACTGGATACGCCACATCACAGCAACCACGGATGCCGCCATCACCCAGCGTGGCAGGTGATCGGCGTGCATGGTGATCACCGCGACAAATGCCAGCAATAGCCAGAACAACCCCTGTCGACTGATTTGCCAGGCCGGGATCACAGGTAACGCTCCCGCTCCGGCACATCAAACAGGGCCAGCTCGGCCAGCAAATGCTGGCGGTGGGATTCCCCGCGATCAGGCTCTATCACCAGGCCCGGTAATCGCAAGCCGTAGGGTTGATCTGTGGTGGCGACACGCAACAACATGCCGCATAAACGAGAGAGTCGCGCCTCGCGATCCAGGCCGGGAAACTGGTCCCAGTCAAGCCACAACTGCTGATCAAAGTTGTCGCCATAATGCTTGGTGTGCAACCCCTGCTCCCTGGCGTAATGTTTCCAGGCCACGTGTTTCAGGGAATCACCGGGGCGATAGGTCTGCAGACCCAGAAAATCATCACCACCTTCCACACCCTGTAAGGCACCATCATCGCCGCAGTGCACACCCACCGGCACCTCCTCTGAAAATATCGGCGCCGGGTAAACCAGTGCCGATATGTCCAGGTCTATATGGCTCCACGCCCTGAGCAACCCCACCGGGTAGCGACTTTCAACACGCAACCGTCCGGGGTTATACAAGCCGCGGTGTGCTGCGGGAACGGTCAACTTAAGACGACACTGGCTGCTATCCGCCAGAGAAACGGTGGTCATGTCGCCATGGGGAAACTGGCACTGTATAGCGCCGCGATATCGCTTCCCCTGCTGCTTCAGCAACAATTCGAGTGTCAGGCTCTGCCCGGCAAAACCCGGTGTAACTCTCACACAGCTGACCGTGATTCCTGCCAGGTTGGCAAAACTCTGTAGGATAGAAACTACAAAAATGGCTACCAGCAAACAGGTAACGGCAAACACCAGGTTATTTTCATAATTGGTTGCCGCCAGCCAGCAGAGAACGATGAGCAGGAAGAAAGCAAACCCGGTAGAGGAAGGAAAAATAAACAGGCTGCGGCGGTTTAGCGTGACTTCAGCTGCTGCCGGCAGACGCCGTTCCAGCCACCTGAAAAAACGCTGCCGATAGAGATTACGGATCATTGCTTTCATAACCCATTCGTCCCTTATGGTTTGACGGCACGGGCCAAGGACGTCAAAGAATATCTACGGCATTGAGAACCCGCTGCACCAGCAACCCACTGTCCTGACCGGCGAGTTCTCCGGCACCGCGCAAACGGTGGCCTGCGACAGCCGGGAATACCGCCTGTATATCTTCTGGAATCACATACTGTCGCGCCTGTATCAGTGCCCAGGCACGGGCACACTGCAGGGTTGCCAGCGCACCCCGTGGAGATAGTCCGCACTGGAACACAGATTCATCCCGGGTGTATTGCGCCAGACGCTGCAGATAATCCACCAGGCTTTCAGAGGCTTTGACCCGGTTGACCTGCTGCTGAATCTTGAGCAACTGTTCAGGACTCAGCAATGGTTTGATATCAACCAGCCGCAGGCGGGGATCTGTGCCACTCAGCAACTGTCTTTCTGAGGCTGGATCCGGATAACCCAGCTCAATACGCATTAAAAACCGGTCCAGTTGTGATTCCGGCAGCGGATAGGTTCCCGACTGGCTCAATGGGTTCTGAGTGGCGATGACAAAAAAGGGGCTCGGCAGCGGCCTGGTCTCACCTTCAATGGTGACCTGTCTTTCCGCCATGGCCTCCAGCAGAGCGCTCTGAGTTTTGGGTGTGGTGCGGTTGATCTCGTCCGCCAGCAGTAACTGGTTAAACACCGGGCCCGGGTGGAATTCAAACAGGCTGCGTTCCCGATCATAGACAGAGACACCGAGAATATCCGCTGGCAACAGGTCGCTGGTGAATTGAATGCGGCTATAAGAAAGGCCGAGGACTCGGGCCAACGCCTGGGCCAGGGTGGTTTTCCCCATCCCCGGAAGGTCTTCGATCAGCAAGTGACCCTGGGCAAACAGGCAGGCCAGCGCCAATCTGATTTGGTCTTCCTTGCCAATCAGTACAGTACCGATGACCGCGACAAGTCTGTCTACTACCTTTTGCATGGAGGCCTCATCCCCTGTGAATGTCACCGCAGGCCGTTTATTTGCCTCTCTTGCTCAGAGGCTATCAAGGCCGCGCTTCAGGTCGGCTTTAATATCCTCTATATCCTCGAGACCGACTGCGATGCGGATCAGGTTTTCAGTAATTCCCGAAGCCGCTTTCTGCTCATCACTGAGGCGCCCGTGGGTGGTGGTAGCCGGATGAACAATAGTGGTCTTGGCATCCCCCAGGTTTGCAGTGAGTGACAGGATTTTCGTGCTGTCGATCACCTGCCATGCCTGTTCGCGGCCACCTCTGACACGAAATGACAGAACGCCGCCAAAGCTGCGCTGTTGCTCTGCTGCCAGATCATGGCCCGGATGGTCCGGCAAACCCGCATAAAACACTTTCTCTACCACCGGTTGTTGCTGTAACCAGAGCGCCAGGGACATTGCATTCGCTGAATGTGCATCCATACGCAAGCGCAGTGTTTCAAGGCCCTTGAGAAATACCCAGGCATTGAAAGCACTCATGGTGGGACCGGCACTGCGAATAAACGCCAGCACTTCGTTCACCAACTCGCTGCGACCACAAACCACACCGCCGAGACAGCGCCCCTGGCCGTCCAGGTACTTGGTCGCCGAGTGCACAACGAGATCGGCCCCCAGTGCCAGCGGCTTCTGGAGCGCCGGGGTACAGAAACAGTTATCCACTACCAGCAACGCGCCGTGCTCATGGGCCAGGGCCGCCAGTTTCCCGATATCCGCGATTTCACACAGAGGGTTTGAAGGAGTTTCCAAAAACAGCAGTTTGGTTTCAGAGCGCAATGCCTGGCGCCATTGCTCGAGATCTGTAACAGGGACGAAAGAACTCTGGACACCGAACTTGCCGAGGTATTTATCCATCAGCACTGTGGTAGTGCCGAACACATCCCGGGAGCAGACCACATGGTCGCCCGCTTTCAACAGGGCAATACAGGTGCTGAGAATGGCGGCCATGCCTGACGATGTAGCCACTGCCTGCTCGGCGCCTTCCAGGGCGGCGATACGATCCTCGAAATTGCGAACCGTCGGGTTGGTGTAACGGGAATAGACGTTTCCGCTTTGCTCTCCGGAAAACCGCGCCGCCGCTTCAGCAGCATTGGCAAAGACATAACTCGAAGTTAGAAACAGCGGCTCGCCGTGCTCCCCTTCCGCGGTGCGTACATGTCCCGCCCGAATCGCCAGGGTGTCCAGGGAAGCCCCCGCCAGCGGGTCGTCTCGATCTTGTTCTGCCATTGTCGCTTACTCTGCTTCGCCGGGGTTGTGCAAGCCGATCACTTCACCATTGCCGGTACTGGCAGATCGGTTGTTTTTACTTTTTGCCTGGTCATTGCGCTGCTCATCCAGCTTGGTGAGATAGTGGCCATCGACATCACCGGTCACATAATTGCCGTCAAAAACCGCACAGTCGAATTTGTCGATGGTGGCATTACCTTCAGCTGCGCTGGCCACCAGATCTTCCAGATCCTGATAGATCAGGCAGTCCGCGCCAATCAGTTCCGCAATTTCCTTCTCGGTTCGATCGTGGGCAATCAGCTCCCCTGCTGAAGGCATATCGATGCCGTAAACATTCGGGTAGCGTACGGCCGGTGCCGCAGAGGCCATATAAACCTTGCGCGCCCCGGCATCTCTGGCCATCTGAATGATTTCCCGGGAAGTTGTACCCCTGACAATTGAGTCATCGACCAGCAGTACATTCTTGTCTTTGAACTCCAGCTTGACGGCATTCAGCTTCTGACGAACAGATTTTTTACGTTCTTTCTGTCCCGGCATAATGAAAGTTCGCCCAATGTAGCGATTCTTCATAAAGCCTTCACGGAACTTCACGTTTAAATGTTCAGCAATCGACTGAGCCGCCACACGACTGGTATCGGGGATGGGGATCACCACATCGATATCATGGTTGGGATAACACTTCATGATTTTTTCGGCCAGGTGCTCACCCATACGCAACCGGCATTTGTACACCGAGATGCTGTCGATGATTGAATCCGGCCGGGCAAAATATACGTGCTCGAATATACAGGGAGTGAGGCGAGGGTTTTCTGCACACTGCTGCAGGTGCAATTCGCCCTGCTCGTCCACATAGAGCGCTTCACCTGGGGCGAGATCGCGTACCATCTGAAAACCGAGCACATCCAGCGCGACGCTCTCTGAAGCCACCATATATTCTGTGCCTTTGGCCGTCTGGCGCTGACCATAGATCAGCGGGCGAATACCATTGGGGTCACGAAAGGCGACCATACCGTAGTTGGCGATCATGCCCACCACTGCGTAGGCACCCCGACAGCGACGATGGACACGTCTCACCGACTCGAAAATATCATCTGGCGTAGGCTTTAGCTTCCCGAGCAAATGCAGTTCGTGCGCAAAGACATTCAACAGCGCCTCGGAATCGGAGTCAGTGTTGATGTGGCGCAGGTCCGACTTGAACAAGTGCTCCAACAACTCTTCTGTATTAGTCAGGTTGCCATTGTGGGCCATGCAGATTCCGTAGGGGGAATTCACATAAAAGGGTTGAGCCAGAGCCGGGCCCGAGCTGCCTGCAGTCGGGTAACGCACGTGTCCGATGCCCATATTGCCTTCCAGTTCGGCCATGTGGCGTGTATGGAACACGTCCCGGACAAGACCGACACCTTTGCGCTGGTTAAGACGCCCACCCACACAGGTCATGATACCGGCGGCATCCTGGCCACGATGTTGCAACATGGTCAATGCATCGTAGAGCTGCAGTTTGACATCACTTTTACCAAATATTCCGACTACACCACACATGGGTCAGGCAACCTCTATAACCGTCGTTTACCAAGCTGTTTTATTGCGTTTAGAGCAAATTCTTCAAAAAGTTCAGTACCGCCGCGCCGGTATCCCTGGCCCAGTCTTCAAATTGCATAAAAAATGAAATCATCACTGATTGCTGCCACCACAAATCCTGCTTGACTGGCAACATCTCCGTCAGAATGATCAGAACTGCCATTACGACAATCACCCCACGGGTCGCACCAAACAGCAATCCCATTAACCGATCAGTGCCCGTTAACCCTGTGGCTTCAACCAGTTTGCCCAGCAGATAATTACAGATACCGCCGACAATCAGCACTGCAATAAACAGTGTCACCCAGGCTGCCAGCATACGCAGCGAAGGTGTTGTAATGAGCTGTTCCATCCAGCTGGCCAGTTCGTCGTGAAAAATCGACGCGATCACAGCGGCCGCCAACCAGATCAGCAGCGACATGGCCTCTTTGACAAATCCGCGCACCAAACTGATGGTCGCCGATAGGCCCAGGATAACGATGATGGCCCAGTCAGCCCAGTTCATGGTCAAGCCTCAAGAAAACAGCGACAGAGTGTAACAGAGCACCTCTTTGCGGTCAGGGTTCAAAATGCACCAGCAGCGCATTGAGGCCGTATTTTTTATCAATCACAGCCTTTTCCTGCAGGAGTTTCTGCTTCAGCACTTTGGGGCCGACAAATACCCTGCTCAGCTGACCCTGATTGTCGGTTTGCTGCTGTACAAATGCATCGTAACCGTCAGCCAGCAACTGTTTAACCAGATTTTCAGCACGATCAGGCTCACGAAAACTGCCCACCTGAAGCACCCATGACTCTGGGGTGCCCTCTTTTGTCAAAGCTGGCGGTGAACTGGTAGCGGGCTCAGCCTGCTCGGCGTTTTCAACGCCCAGCTGATAGGCATCTTCGGGACTCGGCGCAGGGTCAATATCTGCCGAGCGCTGGGGTTCTGGAACGGTTACCGGGGAGATCGCCGGTTTGGGAGGAATACGACTGGTGGTATCGACCTGGGTTGTGTCCGAGAAATCAAACAGCACGGCAAATAAAATAAGCAGTAGTGCCAGCAGCACAAAACCACCGACAATTCTCTGTTTTACATTTTCTGTCAGCACAAGCCATTCCTTCTCAGGAAGATTGTATTTTTTCCAGTATCGGGCCCACGGTAAAAAACGAGCCAAACACTACCACCGTGTCACCTTCTTCAGCATGCTGCAACGCTTTTTCAAAAGCAGATACTGGCGAAGGACAACAGTATACATTGCCATTGGTAGCAGCTCCGGCATTGTACAACAATGCTTCCAGGTTTCCTTCCGTGGCGGCTCGCAACTGCTCCGGGATACTACAGGGAAACCAGTTCCTGACCAGCGGAATCATGGGCTTTAGCACACCCACAATATCCTTGTCTGCCATCATGCCTACAACGGCAATCAGTTTACCCTGAAGGGGCGTCAATCGTTGCGATAGTAATGCCGCGGCCTGGGGGTTATGCGCCACATCGAGTATCACCGGGACACCTTGAACGGTCAGTTTCTGAAAACGACCCGCGACCTGCACTCCGGACAAGGGTTGCGTGTCTATGTCTCTCGCTCGCAAACCGATAATGAAAGACGCGGCCTGCAGAGCGCAAGCTGCACTGTTTTGAGGTAGTCGAAGTTCGGAGACTGGCTGGAACTGACGCATTGAAAAATCACGTTCGTTAATAAGCAGTGTGGCACCGATATCCGATGCAACATCGACAATGCCCTGAACCGGGTTTTCATCGCCACAAATCAAAGGGCAACCGGGACGGGCAACGGCAGCCTTCTCGGCCCCTATCCTGTTGAGATCATCGCCCAGCCAGTCCTGATGATCCAGGGCGATACTGGTCACAATGGCGATATCGGCATCGACAATATTAACAGCATCGAGTCTGCCGCCGAGGCCCACCTCAAGAATGGCCACATCCAGGTCCGCTTCTGACATAAGTATCAGTGCAGCCAGCGTGCCAAATTCAAAGTAAGTCAGACTGGTGTCGCCGCGCGCCTCTTCTATGCGCTCAAAGGCATCACAGATAGCTTCATCCGTTGCCTGAACGCCCTGAATAACGATGCGTTCGTTGTAATCGACAAGGTGTGGCGAGGTGTAACAACCTACGCGGTAGTCTCGAGCAGTTAACAGGGCATCCAATGCAGCGACACAGGAACCTTTGCCGTTGGTCCCGGCAACTGTCACGGTGGTTTTTGCCGGTGACAGGCACTGCAAGGTTCGGGCTACGCGCCCTACCCGCGACAACCCAAGCTCTATTTCAGTGGGGTGCCGCTGTTGCAGCAAGCCCAGCCATTCACTCAGTGAACGAGGGGGCATCTATGCTGTCGGGTTCCGGGGCGTTGGTAAACTTTGACAATAGTGAGGCGATGGTATCGCGCATTTCCGGGCGAGGGATAATCAGGTCAATGGCGCCATGTTCCAGCAGGAACTCGGCACGCTGGAATCCTTTGGGCAAACGCTGGCGGATTGTCTGCTCGATGATGTTGGGTCCAGCAAAACCGGCCCGCGCACCAGGCTCGGCAGCATTAATATCACCTAACAAGGCCAGGCTTGCTGAAACGCCGCCGTAAACAGGGTCTGTCATCACAGAGATATAGGGCGTTCCCTGGGCTTTCAATTTCTCGATAATGGCACTGGTCTTAGCCATTTGCATCAGGGAGATCAGTGCTTCCTGCATGCGAGCACCGCCGGTTGCAGAAAAGCATACCAGCGGGGCATTCTCATCCAGGGCAACCTGGGCGGCGCGGGTAAAGCGTTCACCCACCACATATCCCATGGAGCCGCCGTGGAAGGCAAACTCAAACGCCACCGCGACAACCGGCATTCCTTTTAAAGTGCCTTTCATGGCAACCAGGGCATCATCTTCTCCCGTGGCTTTCTGGGCATCGGCCAGTCGGTCCTTGTACTTGCGGACATCCTTGAACTTCAGGCGATCAATGGGCTTTACCTCAGTTGCCAGTTCCTCGCGCCCTTCCTCGTCCAGGAAGAAATCGAGACGGCGTCGGGCACCGATACGCAGGTGATGATCACATTTCGGGCAAACGTCGAGGTTCTTTTCCAGCTCGGGCCGGTAAAGTGGCGCACTGCATTTTGGACACTTCTTCCACAACCCTTCAGGAACACTCTGGGTGCGATCTTTTTTCTGGGTTGCAGGTCCTTTAGGACGAATTTTTTCCAACCAGCTCATAGTCAATTCCGTTAGTTATCCAGAGCCTGACGCATCTCTGTAATTAACTCTGATACAGCTTTAGCATAAACCACTGGGTCGGCTTCGCCAGACTCGGCAAGTTCCCCCATACGATTCACCAGCACACTTCCTACCACAGCGCCATCAGAAACCTGGGCAACAGCCCTTGCTGATGCACCATCTTTGATACCAAATCCTACACAGACCGGCAGTTCCGTCAATGTACGGATATGATCGACATGCTGTTGCACCGAATCCACATCCAGGTGCCCGGCGCCGGTCACGCCCTTCAGGGAAACGTAATAAATAAAGCCACCCGCCATCGACGTCACCATTTTCTGGCGCTCATCACTGCTCGTAGGCGCCAGCAGAAAGATATTTTCAATACCGGCTTCACCCAGGTGCTGATTAAACTCCCGTGCTTCTTCCGGCGGCAGGTCCACAGTCAGCACCCCGTCCACACCGGCATCAAGCGCTGCGCTGATAAAGGTTTCGTAGCCCATGCGTTCAATGGGATTTGCATAGCCCATCAACAATACCGGGGTATCTGCATCGGTCTCACGAAATTGTTTGACCAGGGCCAGCGCATCGCGAAGGCTGCTGCCATGAGCCAGAGCTCGTTCGTGGGCTCTCTGAATCACCGGGCCTTCGGCGTTTGGATCAGAGAACGGCACGCCCAGCTCAATAATATCCGCCCCACCCGCGACCAGTGCATGCATGACCGGAAGTGTCACATCCTTTGCAGGGTCACCCAACACCACATAGGGAACCAATGCCTTGCGGCCCTGTTTTCTGAGGTTCTCAAAGCGTTTGTTTATTCTGTTCACTCGGTTACTTCCAATAATTCTTGTTATTACCGCAGGACATCAAACCGTGATGCCATCAATTTCTGCTACCGTGAGGATGTCTTTGTCACCGCGGCCCGACAGGTTGACCACGATCATCTGGTCGGGATCCATCTGACGCGCCAGCTTTTCTGCATAAGCCACGGCATGACTGGACTCCAGCGCGGGCATAATACCTTCCACTTTGGTCAGTCGGCGGAACGCATCCATGGCCTCATCATCGTCAATCGTGACGTAATTGACGCGACCAACATCCTTCAGCCAGGCGTGCTCCGGGCCAACACCGGGATAGTCGAGCCCGGCTGAAACCGAGTGGGTTTCAATAATCTGGCCGTTTTCGTCTTCCATCAGATAAGTGCGATTACCGTGCAATACTCCGGGAATGCCATCATTCAATGGTGCCGCATGTTTGCCGGTCGCCAGACCAAATCCACCCGCCTCAACGCCGTACATTTTGACTGATTCGTCCTCAAGGAAGGGGTGAAACAGTCCGATGGCATTGGATCCGCCACCGACACATGCCACCAGGGCATCAGGTAACTTGCCAACCTGGTCCAGGGACTGCTGGCGCGCCTCTCGGCCGATAACGGACTGAAAATTACGCACCAACTCCGGGTAAGGATGTGGTCCGGCACAGGTACCAATGATGTAGAAGGTGTTATCCACATTAGTGACCCAGTCACGCATGGCTTCATTCATGGCATCTTTCAGGGTCTTGGAACCTGAAGTCACAGGAATAACCTCGGCACCCAGCAATTTCATACGGTAAACATTCAGGGATTGACGGCGAATGTCTTCTTCACCCATGAAAACGTGGCATTCAAGGCCCAACCTGGCCGCTACCGTCGCTGTAGCAACGCCATGTTGACCGGCACCGGTTTCCGCAATAACACGTTTTTTGCCCGTGTGCTTGGCCAACAATGCCTGGCCAATGGTGTTGTTCACCTTGTGGGCGCCCGTGTGATTCAAATCTTCCCGTTTCAGGTAAAGTTGCGCGCCACCTGTTTCCCGGGTCCAGCGCTCGGCAAAGTATAGGGGGGAGGGCCTGCCCACGTAGTGTGCAAGATCGTAGTCAAACTGTGCCTGAAACTCGGGGTCGTCCTTGAGATTGCGGTAAATCCTTTCCAGCTCATCCAGAGCATAAATAAGTGTCTCAGAAACAAAGCGACCACCGTAAGGGCCAAAATGTCCCCGCTCATCGGGCATATGACTGAAATCCACTTTGATTTTTTCGTTCACTGGGCTCTCCCAAATTCACCCGGCATTGGCTCGGGCAATAAACTGTTGAATACGTTGTGAGGACTTGATCCCTGGCCCCTCTTCCACACCGCCACTGACATCGACGCCATAGGGGCACACCTGTTCGATGGCATCAGCGACATTGTCCGGCGATAACCCCCCGGCCAGAATCAGCGGGAAATCCACATGTGTTGGCAGACGATGCCACTCAAAACTTTCTCCGGTACCGCCATATTTATCTTTATGCCAAGCATCGACCAGGAAGCCACACGCCCCGGGGAAACGTGCCGTTTCCTCAAGCAAATCAAGCCCGGGAGCCATGCGGATAGCCTTGATATAGGGTCTGCCAAACTGGCGGCAATAGGCATCATCCTCGTCCCCGTGAAATTGCAATAGTTGCAGGTCGACCGCACTCAGTGCTTGGCCAACCTCACCGGCTGTCGCATTGACGAAAAGACCTACCGTCGTCACAAACGGACCCACCGCGCTGGCAATCAACGCCGCCTTTGGGTGATCCACAAAACGGGGACTTTTCGGGTAGAACACCAAACCAATAGCATCAGCACCGGCCTCTGCAGCGACAATGGCATCTTCGCGCCGTGTTATGCCGCAGATTTTAACTCGTGTTCGTTTCACAGTAGCTTCCAATAGCAAGGGGGCGGATTGTAGCAAAAAGGGCTGATTCCGCCTATTGCCAGACCGGGTTATTGTTGATTGATGAACTGGGGCCCCGGGTTAAATATTGGTACGTCAAATTGCTCCGGGTAGTTCACTCCCACCAGGTATAAACCATTGGGAGCAGCTGTGGGTGGCGCCTGGGTGCGATCACAGACATCTA
>SBGI01000330.1 GCA_006227015.1 Gammaproteobacteria bacterium | reverse complement strand
TCAAGGTTGTGGGCCAAAAAACGGCGGCAATTAAACACTAATTAAGCAATAAAGTTAAGAAAATACAGCTATCAGCTTAGTCCACCAAACGGGCTTTTATCCAATCGGTTGCATCACTCAACGCCCCGGGCAACGCAGCCATATCGGTACCGCCACCCTGGGCCATATCCGGGCGACCGCCGCCTTTACCACCCACCTGGGCAGCCACGTGCTGCATTAACTCTCCGGCCTTGATGCGGCCCGTCAGGTCCTGGGTGACTCCGGAGACCAGTGCGACTTTGCCATCGCCACCTGCAGCCAGCAGCACTACCGCGGAGCCCAGTTTGTTCTTCAGCTGGTCCACCGTGTCACGCAGCGATTTCGGATCGGCACCCTCGAGATTGGCCACCAGCACTTTGATACCGTCGACATCTTCTGCCTGCGAAGCGAGATCACTACCAGCAGAACTGGCCAATTTTCCTTTTAATTGCGCGTTCTGTTTTTCCAGTTCTTTTAGTTCTGACCAGAGGCTGGCGGCTTTCTGCGCCACATTCTCGACATTGGCTTTCAGCAAGCCCGCCACCTCATCAATCTGAGACTGCAAACCATCGAGATAGGCCAGTGCCTGCGCACCTGTTACTGCTTCAATACGGCGGACGCCGGAGGCAATGCCCGCTTCACTGGTAATTTTCAACAAACCGATATCGCCGGTGCGCGAGACATGCGTTCCACCACAGAGCTCCACAGAGAACCCCTCACCCATGGTCAACACCCGGACCTCGTCACCATATTTTTCACCGAACAGCGCCATGGCGCCTTTTTCCCGGGCGCTGTCCATGTCACAGATATCGGTTTGCACCGGCGTGTTGCGGCGAATTTCAGCATTCACCCGCTGCTCAATGGCCTTTAACTGTTCCGGTTTGACAGCCTCAAAATGGCTGAAGTCAAAACGCAGTCGTTTGCTGTCCACCAATGAACCCTTCTGGGTGACGTGGTCACCGAGGATCTCTCTCAGAGCCGCGTGCAGCAGATGCGTGGCAGAGTGATTCAACGCTGTAGCGGAGCGTACGGAATCATCAACCCGGGCTTCCAGCTCCTGCCCCACAGACAAAGAACCGGACAGCACAGTGCCGATATGCAGGTAATGGGCACCCTGTTTCTGACAGTCGCGCACCTCAAATTCCACACCAACACTGCTCAGGTAACCACTGTCTCCGGCCTGACCGCCGGACTCGGCGTAGAACGGGGTCTGATCGAGAACAACAACGCCTTCATCGCCTGTGACCAACGCGTCAACCTGCTCACCGTCTTTCAGCAGTGCCACAACGGCGCCACTACCCGCGGTGCCCTCATAACCGGTAAACGTCGTATCGCCATCGAGCTGGAGTTGGTGGGTGTAATCTACCTTAAAAGAGCCTGCGGAACGGGCACGCTGGCGCTGTTCGTCCATGGCCACTTCGTAACCGGCCATATCCAGGGTCAACCCCCGCTCGCGGGCGATGTCGTTGGTCAGGTCCACCGGAAAACCGTATGTGTCATAAAGGGTGAAGATGACGTCCCCGGGAATCACCTCACCTTGCAGGTCATCCAGAGCGCTATTCAGCACTGACATGCCATTATCCAGGGTTTTGGCAAACTGCTGCTCTTCCGCTAACAGGACTTTTTCAACCTGTCCCTGGGACTTGGCAAGTTCGGGGTAAGCATCACCCATCTCGTCCACCAGTGCTGCGACCAGCTTATGGAAAAATGCCTGATTCTGCCCCAGCTTGTGACCGTGACGAATAGCGCGGCGAATAATACGCCGCAGTACATAACCGCGGCCCTCATTGGAAGGCAATACGCCGTCGACGATGAGGAAACTGCAGGAACGGATATGATCTGCAATCACCCGTAGGGATTTGTTTTCCAGGTCATTACAACCGGTTACCTTCGCCGCAGCTTTTAACAATGCCTGGAACAGATCGATTTCGTAGTTGCTGTGCACGCCCTGCATTACTGCCGCGATGCGCTCCAACCCCATACCGGTATCAATGGAGGGTTTGGGCAGCGGCGCCATGGTACCGTCAGCGCTGCGCTCAAACTGCATGAACACCAGGTTCCAGATTTCAATGTAACGGTCGAGATCATCGTTTTCACTGCCCGGAGGGCCACCGGGAACATCCGCGCCGTGGTCATAGAAAATTTCCGAGCTGGGACCACAGGGTCCGGTATCACCCATCTGCCAGAAATTATCCTCATCCAGTCGGGAGAAACGCTCGGGGCTGACGCCCAACTCCTTGATCCAGATATCTGCAGCTTCATCATCGGAAATATGTACGGTGACCCAGAGTCGTTCCGGCGGCAGTTGCAACACCTCCGTCAGGAATTCCCAGGCAAAGCGAATGGCGTCACGTTTGAAGTAATCGCCAAAACTGAAGTTGCCGAGCATTTCAAAAAAGGTGTGATGTCGAGCGGTATAGCCGACATTTTCCAGATCGTTGTGCTTGCCACCGGCACGCACGCAGCGCTGCGAGGACGCCGCCCGGCTATAGGGGCGCTTTTCCGCACCCAGAAAGACATCCTTGAATTGCACCATTCCGGCATTGGTAAACAGCAGGGTCGGGTCATTGCCCGGCACCAGGCTGCTACTGGGAACGGTGGCATGCCCCTGGTCTGCAAAATAGTTCAGGAAGGCTTCGCGAATCTCGGCACTTTTCATAAACAATCACTTTCCACGACCTGTCTGCAGGTCAATTCTAAAACGATAGGTTGGGGGTTTAATCAGAAACCCAGGCTGTCCTCGGAAAACTTTTTATTCCCGAGTATGTGCAGGTGCAGGTGAAATACGGTTTGCCCCGCCCCGGCGCCGTTATTGACCACGACCCGAAAAGCTTCGTCCACCCCGGCCTGGCGGGCAATATCGCCAACCGCAAGCATCAGGTGCCCGAGTATCTGTTTATCTTCGGCAGACGCATCAGCCAGGCGTGGAATCGGTTTGCGGGGAATAACCAGCAAATGCGTGGGGGCCTTGGGTGCGATATCGCGAATCGCAATACAGAGATCATCCTCATAGACGATATCCGCTGGTATTTCGCGATTAATGATACGGGTAAACAGGGTTTCTTCTGACATGGTTGCCATCATCTCTGTTAATGATCGTTGCCGAGCTTCTCATCCACGGTCAGTGGACGTGCCTCGCTCTCAAGCATCACCGGAATACCGTCGCGAATCGGGTAGGCCAAACCACTGGCCCGGCATATCAGTTCGTCATGCTCCCTGTCATATTCCAGCGGTGCCTTGCTGACCGGGCACACCAAAATACTCAGCAATTTTTTATCAATCATCACGGACCCTGGCAACAGTAACTCCAGGGGTGAAGTTTAAGGGAAAGGGGACGCTGTGACCACGCCCGAAAGTGTCATGGCTGGGGTTTCAGGAAAGAGGTTTCAGGGACGAGATTTCAGGTGGGGAAAACTTTCCATAATCACAGCCGGGTCCAACCGCACATCGAACCAGTTAATTCGCCAGTCAAGGTGTGGCCCTGTAGCGCGGCCCGTCGCCCCGACTCTAGCGATCAAATCACCGCGCTCGATTCGCTGCCCGTCCTCGACCAGCACCTTGCTCAAATGAATAAATGTCGAGCTGATGCCATAGCCGTGATCAATGATCAGTGTGCCACCGGAATAGAACATATCCTGATGAACCAGTTTCACCACTCCGGGGGCAGGTGAAAAAACATCGGTTCCCGTGGGGGCGGCAATATCGAGACCATAGTGCGGTCTACCCGGGGTACCGTTGTAGACCCGCCGACTGCCGTAAACACCGGTAATCGGCCCTTCCAGCGGCTTCTGGAACCCGGAAAGGAAGTCCAGACGGGCATCATCCGCGGTTCTCGCCCGGGCAACCATCGCGGCTTCTCTGCGAATACGCTCCAGCACCTCTTTCGGGGGAGTCACGGTTTTCTGTGGCACACCGTTAACCCGCTGCTCTTCGTAAGTACGTTGCTTCACCTGGTAGCTATGGGATTCGGCTTTCTGACCGTCTTTTACCACCAGCTTGATTTCAGGGGGGGCATCGCGACCCAGACCAAAGACAAAGCGTCCGGCTTCATCCACTCGAACGGGCCGACCCATCAATTCCACCTGTTGCCCCGGATTGACATGCCCGACCAGCATTCCTCCCTGCACAAGATCACCAGACAGCTCAACAGCCGCAACGAAAGCAGATGACAACAACAGGAATACTAGCAACAGAGGCTTTCTTAACATGGACGACGGTGTCTCAATCAATACTTGGTTGTGAAGGTATCAGATCCTAACGGTTGTTGCGGTAGGGTTCGAGGGATTCTACTTCACAGCGGGTCCCGGTGTGCAGCACCCGAATGGCATTGGTGCTGGGACAGACCCGGTTATTCTGGGCAGTATGCACAAAACCATATTGCTCAATGCCCTGACAGTCACCACGGAAACGCATCAATACCCGCTTGCCGCCGATCAATTCAATCATGGCCGCGTGGGCATTAATCACGTAGAAATGATGTACCAGGGCACTATTCAGGCAACCATTCTCGATGCCCCACAGGGATAACTCGGCATCCGGATCTGAGTTTTCCGTGATGTAGGCTGGCGCCGCATGAACCCGATGAATAAACGGCTGCCCGGCGATAATGACCATCGCCACCAGCAGAAATATCCAGCTCATTCGTGACCGCAAAACCACACCTCTGACGTGCTGAGAAACTGTTTGATTAGATTGCCCGTCGAACAATCCGTTCCTCGTCAGGCGCATTTATTTTCTGAATGCTATGATAGCCCGACAGTCAGATCAACGGATGAAGCCTCTACCATGCATACTGACCTGCCACCCTTTTCCCCGCCCAAAGGTTTGCGCAACGCCCACCTGCAAAGCATGTTCAACAGCCTGGGTCCCAGACCCTGGAAAGTCGCTGGCCGCAGCTCACCCATGACAGCCCGCAGTCAAACCCTGATGCTGGAAGGTCGCCACGGAAATCAACCGGTAAAATTACTGGCCCATTTTGACAAGACGGACCGCCGCAACCAACGGCTTGCCATTCTTTTACATGGTTGGGAAGGCAGTGCACAGTCGACTTATCTGTTATCGGCTGCCAATCATCTGTACCGACAGGGCTTCAATATCCTGCGCCTTAATCTGCGAGATCACGGCGACAGCTTCCACCTCACCCAGACTGCTTTTAACTCGACGCTGGCAGAGGAAGTCAGGACAGCGATTGCCTCTTTCCTGCAGGCATACCCTCATCAGGAGCGCTATCTGGCCGGTTATTCCCTGGGGGGTAATTTTGCATTGCGTATCGCCGCCGACGCTGGTGAAACTCTTGGACTGGCTGCGGTCACCGCCATCTGCCCGCCTGTCGATCCCGCCCACGCCATGGACCGCATCATGGCCGGCCCCATGTATCGCGATTATTTTCTCGACAAGTGGAGTACCTCACTTCGTACGAAACTCCATTATCACCCCGAGCTTCTCGACGGCGGCACGTTACCCCGTTTTGAGGTGCTGACCGAACTGAATGATTTTTTTGTCCGGGAGCTCACACCTTACAAGGATGCTGAGGAATATTTTGCCGCCTATGCCCTCTACGGCGGCCGCCTGGACGACTTGCAGGTTCCGGCCTATCTGATTACCAGCGAAGATGACCCCATTGTGCCGGTGTCAGACCTGGCCAAGCTGGATAAGCCGCCGTCTCTGAACGTGGTTGTGACACCACGGGGCGGGCACTGCGGTTTTATTGAGAACTATCGCCTCGACAGCTGGGGAGACCGGTGCCTGTCGCAAATTTTCAATCATCATCGAAACACGACTGAATCTGCTCACCGCTGAATCCCCGGTACTGTAGAAAACGACTTCGGCGCGCTCGCTCCTGAAAACTGTCGCAGGGTGCACCCCCGTATTTGCGTAGCATCACTTCGGCAGCCAACTGAAACCAGTCCTGGCCACATGCCGCCAGGACCTCTCTTGCCTCCCCTGAAGCAATACCCCGTTGCTGCAGCTCCTGGCTGATACGGTATGGTCCCTGCCCCTTGCGAATACGCGATACAATAAATGCCTCAGCAAACCGGCGGTCACTCTGCAGGTTGTCTTTTTGAAGGCCACTTACCACCTCTGACACATACTCTTCAAACTCTGGAAATTTTGCCGTCAGCTTTGTTTCCAGCTCTTGCGCAGAGTGCTCGCGCCTGGCGAGTAGATCCATTGCCCGGTAACGCAATACTGCCAGCGGACTTTTGTCTTCAACATCGCTCATGGAGCACCGTAGCTCAGGACTGTTTTACCGGTGGCTCTGTCGGGCTTTGTGGGGGAGGCAGTTCCGCTTTTCCCGATGTATCACCGGTTTCACTGGAAACTTTAACTAGTCCCAACCATTCACCAATTTTGCGAAAAATACGCGCCACCAGACGTATCAACTTGGGTAGCAACCAGACAACCAGTGCAATAAACAGCACCATCAGACAGAGGAAGAGCAGTGGATGGTTAAACATGGCCCACAGACCACCCAGCACCATCAGGTCTTCACTGATGGACGCTACCCAGTTGGTAAAGGGCTCAGGAGACGTATTAATCAACGCCCTGGTTGATGCCTTCGTTAGGTGACTGGCTCCCGCCATAGTGCCACCCATAATCCCCGCGGCAATTTCCAGTGCCGGGGTCACATCACCCACAGCCCCCGCCGCAAGCATTGCGCCCGCAGGGATGCGGATAAAGGTATGCAGGGTATCCCAACCGGTATCCACCCCTGGAATCTTGTCGGCAAAAAATTCAACCATGTACATGGCCCCGGCGGCAAAAATAACCAGAGGGTCCTGCAGCACCGTCAACTCGGCAGGCAACTGCACATTGCCCGTAGCGCCGGCCAGCCCCAATACCAACAGTGCCGCATACAGGTTAATTCCGCTTGCCCAGCCCACTCCCATGGTCAGGGCAATAACACCGATTAGTTCCTGATAATGTTCCATTTAGTACTCCTGTCGAGCCATTGCCGACCACTACACACGATTAAATTATGGCGCTTTGTTCCTGCCATCGCCATGTCAGGGCATTTAACCCCGTCCACGTTGTTCACCCACACGTATTGCATCCGCCTGAAAGGGGGCAGCCAGCAACTGCCAGAAGCTCCTGTCGTGGAGGTCATCCAGGCCAATACTCATCTCAGGGACGCGCCGGGTTTTTGAGCGACTGCCAAACAGTCGATCCCAAAAACTGAAAATAGTCCCGTAGTTACTGTCGGTGTCAGGCTGCGCAACGTGGTGATGCACCCAGTGAATGGAAGGGGTGATCACCAGCAATGACAGTATCCGTTCCAATGGTTTTGGCAGTCGTATATTTGAATGATGAAATGCGGTGATGATCAACACCAGTGTTTCAAACACGATTACCGAGGTCAGGGGCAGCGCGAAACAGAAAATCACTACCGCCCTGAACAGGGCCGACAGGATAACTTCACCAAAGTGAAAGCGGACCGCCGAGGTAACATCCAGCCACTGATCAAGATGGTGAACCCGATGAAAACGCCATAAAAAGCCTATCCGGTGGCTGGCTCTGTGCCACCAGTAAATCCATAAGTCCAACAACAGCAAATCCAAAAGCAACCAAGACCAGGCTGGCACCCAGGACGACCACCAGTACTGACTATGGCTGGAGGCGTACAAAGTAACTGGCAACACTACACACACAGAGACAACAAGGTTACAAACCCACAACCCAAGGTTCTTTACAAGGCGGGGAACATTGGCAAAGGCAGCAGGCACCGGCACCGCGGGCGCCAGGCGCTCGGCTACGAACAATCCCAGCAGGAAAATGGCCACTATCAGGCTTTTGTATGCAACCAATTCATTCATTACTAGAGAGACACCGCTGCCACAAGTTCTCCATACGACTCAGACTGTTACCCTCTATAAAAACATTCATGAAACCTTCCAATAAAACTTCCATAAAAATTACAGACAGTTAAAACCGCCAATCGTCTTAAAATCAGGCGAAAAAAAACCGCGCCGACAACAGCGCGGTTTTTGCGTCGATCTGAGCGCGAGATCAGAGATCAACTTCTTCCGTTTCTGCCGGATCTACCTGCTCTCCGGACTTGCGAGGCTTGGGAGCCGGCATCAGCTGCTCGCGAATCTTTTGTTCAATCTCGGCGGCCACTTCGGGGTTTTCCTTCAGGTATTCACAGGCGTTGGCCTTGCCCTGACCGATCTTGTTGCCATTGTAGGCATACCAGGCACCAGACTTGTCAACCAGACCACATTTCACCCCCAGGTCCACCACTTCTCCGAGGTGATTGATTCCGGCGCCGTAGAGAATCTGGAACTCGGTCTGCTTAAAGGGCGGAGATACCTTGTTCTTCACCACCTTGACACGGGTTTCGTTGCCCACCACTTCCTCGCCTTCCTTGACGGCACCAATGCGGCGAATGTCCAGGCGCACGGAAGCGTAGAACTTCAGCGCATTGCCGCCGGTGGTGGTTTCCGGGTTGCCAAACATGACACCGATTTTCATCCGTATCTGATTGATGAAGATCACCAGACAATTGGCCTGTTTGATATTGCTGGTCAGTTTACGCAGCGCCTGGGACATCAACCGGGCCTGCAGGCCGACGTGGTGGTCACCCATCTCGCCCTCAATTTCGGCGCGGGGAGTCAATGCCGCCACGGAGTCCACCACCAGCACATCAATGGCGCCGGAACGTACCAGCATGTCGGTGACCTCCAGGGCCTGCTCACCGGTATCCGGCTGGGACATAATCAGATCATCGACGTTAACACCGAGTTTTTCTGCATAAATCGGGTCAAGCGCGTGTTCGGCATCCACAAAGGCACAGGTGCCGCCGTGTTTTTGAGCCTCGGCAATCACCTGCAGGGTCAGCGTGGTTTTACCGGAAGACTCGGGACCATAGATCTCGACAATGCGACCCTTTGGTAGGCCACCGATACCCAATGCGACATCCAGCCCCAGCGAACCGGTTGAAATCGCCGGGATGGCCACGTGCTCACGGTCACCCATGCGCATGACAGTTCCCTTGCCAAACTGGCGCTCAATCTGGCCAAGCGCCGCCTGAAGTGCTTTTTCCTTGTTTGGATCCATGACCGATGCCTCTTTCGTACTTTAACTGGAAGATTTTGACTCAATGTTGGCTAGCTTAACGCAACATCGCACTACTGTATAGTCATACAGTACTTCATTTTTTCAGCAAGTCAATCAGGCCCGTCAGCGCAGCCTTCACTGCCCCGAGGCGAACCTGTTGACGATCGCCCTCAAAGTGCTGACAAGCTGTACTGGTTTCACCGTCAGCGCGAGCCCAGCAAAACCAGACCGTCCCCACAGGCTTTGCCTCTGAGCCGCCATCGGGACCTGCAATACCACTGACAGCCACCGAAATATCGGCATCAGCTTTTACCAGCGCGCCTCTGGCCATTTCAATCACCACGTCCTCACTGACCGCCCCTTCGCGGGCCAGGGTAGCGGCGGAAACATTCAACATGCTCTGCTTGGTAATGTTTGCATAAGTCACCACCCCCAGTCTGAACCAACTGGAACTGCCGGGTATGTCCGTGATGGCACTGGCAATTCCACCCCCGGTACAGGACTCGGCACAGGTGACGGTAGCATTCTTGCTCAGCAGCAATTCGCCAAGCTGTTGAGCCAACATGCGGGTGGAGGTATCCATAATGGGACGGTAATTCAGTGCTGTTAGCAGATGCAAGTCATAACACGGCACTGGTTGCTAGGGAAAAGTCACCGTGACCAATGTTTCGTAATGATAGGTGCCGGGAAACAGGTCGATAAGACTGATGTGCTCAATGTCGTACTGACTCCCCAACAACTGCAAGTCACGCACCAGGGTGGCCGCATTACAGCTCACATAGATAAGTTTTTTCGGTTTCAGCGCCTTGACCCATTCGTGCAGGCCAGGGAATCCCTTGCGGGGCGGATCAACCAATAATACGTCAAACTGCGAGTGGGGGCTGCGGGCGCGAAATGTGCGCAAGGCAGTATCCGAAAACAAATCGAGATGGAGAAAACTCAGGGCCTCTTCTTTAACTCGCTCGGGGGCAAAGTCCACCATAACTCGCTCAATGCCCGGTTGCCGCTGAACAATTAACTCTGACAGATTGCCCTCCCCGGAGAACAGGTCCAGCAATGTTCCACTACTGCTGTCACCAAACTGCGTCAGAACTGTGTTGCGCAGCACCTCATTCATGGCTCCGTTGACCTGGGTAAAACCGCCGTGGGCATAGGGACTGTCCCACGCCGTGCTGACGCCATCTCCAGTCAGGTAGATCTCGCAGTGACCCTTGCCAGCATGTTGTTCCCTCCATTGCGGTTGCTGGTAGAGCGCGTCTATGGCCGGCTGCAGTTGTTCCTCCGCAATCTGACAGCCAGGAACCTGCAATACTGTATCCGCCACCGGGTCGAGCATGCCGATATATTTGTGACGGTAATGAAACTGTACCCGATTGCGATAATGCAGGCGCTGCTCGGCACCTTGCACTTCTATGTCAGGCAATGTTCTTTCCAGTCGTTTCAGGTGCCCGCCCAGGGCGTCTGTTTTATAGGTCAGTTCACTTTGGTAATCAGTGTGGAGGAAATGACATCCGGGGCAGCTTTCAAAATGTTCACAAGCGGGTTCTACACGGTTTTCAGCCCGGTTATCCAATGTCTCCAGACGGGCAAACTGCACCCCCTTACTGGCACGGTAGATGGTTGCCGTACCGGTTTCACCGGGTAGCGTTTTGGCTATAAAACAGGGTTTGCCGTCAATATGGGCCACCCCCTGCCCCATGGTGTCCATGCTCTCAATGGTGAACTCCACAACCCGGCTTAGGGGTTTTGATGCGGATTTTTTCTGACGTTTCTTGGACTTCAAGGGGGCACCTCATTTAAACACTGGAAACACGGAGCGAAGGCTGGCCATAATACTCGCAAACCGTTTGTCTTTGTGGACAATAAGCGTGGAATCAACTGTGCAAGGAAAGGCCACCACCAAAAGCACGCATGGGACCTCTAATGAACTAACCCATCCTGTTGCCGTTTCCACGGCCGTCCTCAAGGCCGGGATCACATTCACCCTGCTGTGGGGCGCCTTCGCGGTATTTCTCAATGCGCCAACACTGGTCGCCATTGGCATCGCCTGCTTTGCCGGTTTTGTTTCTGCACTACCATATAGAGTTGCCAATTATCGCCATGACAACGAACGGCGTGTTGGGTGACCGCGAGAAAGTCCCTGCCGTGGGCATGAATGACTATATTGCCAAACTGTCGGAGTCCCACCAACTGTTCGAGGCACTGGCCAAATGAGTCAGCCCTCCATCCGAAGCCGTTATCTCAGACGGAGTACAACCTGAGGGCAACCAGTAACCTGCCAGGGGCAAGCCACACCAAACCATCACAGGCAATACCCCAGGCAGTTTTTTCAACTGGACGATTCACGTAGAATCCAGCGTTTACCCAACCAGAAGTCCCCCGCATGACGTCAGTGGCAACGCCTGAAAATCACACCCCGATGATGCAGCAGTACCTGCGCATCAAGTCCCAGCATCCTAACGAGCTGGTGTTTTACCGCATGGGGGATTTCTACGAGCTGTTCTACGACGA
>SBGI01000038.1 GCA_006227015.1 Gammaproteobacteria bacterium | reverse complement strand
CAAGGTATTACACAGTTAACGGAAGTCAGTCATGAAAAGAACATTTCAGCCCAGCGTTCTCAAGCGTAAACGCACCCACGGTTTCCGCGCTCGTATGGCCACTAAAAATGGTCGTCAGGTGATCAACCGCCGTCGTGCCAAAGGCCGCAAGCGTTTAGCAGCCTGATAGATACCCTCTATCAGGGCAGACATGTGCCCGAGTCTACCTTTGGACGAGACAAACGCCTTCTGACAGCCCGGTCCTACCGGGCTGTTTTTAGTGACACCCGCTATAAAGTGGCGCACCCTAATCTGTTACTGCTGGCAAGGCCCAATCATTTCTCACACCCCAGGCTGGGCCTGGTGGTCGCCAAAAAAAATATTCGTCACGCTGTCGATCGCAACCGTGTAAAACGGGTGGCTCGCGAAACATTCCGCTCTGCACAGGACCTTCTGGATTCCCTCGATATTATTTTTCTGGCGCGACAAGGCCTCGAGCGTCTGACCCACACCGAGCAGACAAAGTTGCTGAACCAGAGTTGGCAACGCTTGTCTCGCAAGTTGGATGCGGATAATTGATGCGTGAGGTAGTCATCTCAATAATTAGGGGCTACCAGTACCTCGTCAGCCCCATTCTGGGAGACCGTTGCCGTTTTTACCCAAGCTGTTCCTGTTATGCCATTGAGGCAGTTAATCAGCATGGAACGATCAAGGGGGGTTATCTAACCTTGCGGCGGCTTATAAAATGTCACCCTTTTCACCCCGGGGGTTATGACCCGGTACCAGAATCAGAACATACTCAGAGTTGATATAACTATGGATTGGCAACGTTCGCTGCTTATTGGCGCCATGCTTGTGGTGCTGTACATGTTGTTCCTGGAGTGGAATACGTTTCAGGAGGCTCATAAGCCTCAAGTAGATAACAGTATGGTTGAGGCCCTGGTACCGGAAACCCCGGAACAAACGCCAGTGACTGAGTCGGCAGGTGACTTGCCAGAGATCGTCGATACCGGTGCGCCCGAAACATCCAGTGTTTCAGCTGCGCTGACACAAAGCAGGCTTGTTACCATTACTACGGACGTTCTTAAGGTAGTCGTCGACAGCCATGGTGGGGATATTGTTCGTATTGAATTGCTCAAGCATTTGACTGAACTCGAAAACAGCACTGATCCATTTATTTTGTTAAACCGCACTGCGACGACTACATATATTGCTCAGAGTGGTTTAATTGGTCCAAATGGAACTGATACCAGTAAAAATCGCCCGATTTTTTCTGCGTCATCGGATAGCTTTACCCTCTCAGGAGACCAGCAAACCCTTCTGGTTGACTTGACCTACCAGCAGGGGGAAGTGTCTATCATCAAGCGATATACCCTGAATCGCGGCGATTACCTATTTGATGTCTCCTACTTGGTGAGAAATAAAAGTAACCAACCCTGGAAAGCAGCACTTTTTGGTCAGATCAAGCGAGATAGCCACCAGCCACAGGTTACCAGCGGTATGGGAATGAGTCCCTACCTGGGTGCGGCGCTGCGTACCAAAGAGGAAAATTATAAAAAGCTGGATTTTGAGGATCTGCAAAAAGAGACGTTCAAAGAGGATCTGACAGGGGGTTGGGTGGCAATGATCCAACACTACTTCATCAGTGCCTGGGTCCCAGACCAGTCAGCAGTCAACCACTTCAATTTACGCAAGCTCGGCAAGCAAGATCTTTATGCCATGGGTTTTACCTCCCCTCAGGTAGAAGTCGCACCGGGCTCTACGGGAGAGTTGAAAGCTTCCTTTTATGCCGGCCCCAAAGACCAATACCGGCTTGAAGAAATATCCCCCTACCTTGATCTGACCGTAGATTATGGTTGGTTGTGGTGGATCGCTAAACCCATTTTCTGGGTTCTTTACCATATTCAGGGACTCATCGGTAACTGGGGCTGGTCGATCATTTTGCTGACGGTTCTGATCAAGCTGGCCTTTTTCAAGCTGTCCGCAACCAGCTATCGCTCAATGGCTAATATGCGCAAGCTACAGCCAGAGATGGCTCGCCTCAAAGACCTCTATGGAGATGACCGGCAAAAACTTTCCCAGGAAACAATGAACTTGTACAAACGGGAAAAAGTGAACCCCATGGGCGGTTGCTTGCCTATCCTGGTACAGATGCCCGTATTTATCTCTCTTTACTGGGTGCTGTTTGAAAGTGTTGAGCTGCGTCATGCACCCTGGATTCTCTGGATCAGTGATTTGTCAGTCAAAGACCCTTACTTCATCCTGCCACTGTTAATGGGTGCCAGTATGTTTGTACAGATGCGTTTGAATCCGACACCGCCGGACCCGACCCAGGCGAAGATCATGCAGATGATGCCAATTGCATTTACTTTCTTCTTTATGTTCTTCCCAGCCGGTCTGGTGTTGTACTGGACGGTTAACAACTTGCTGTCCATTGCTCAGCAGTGGGTAATCACACGGCAGATTGAGGGAGCCTCAGCAAAAAAATAAGATAAGGGCTCCTTCGGGAGCCTTTTTTCTTGGAGGTAGGGTTTTGGATCAAGATACCATCGTTGCTGTTGCCACGGCACCCGGGAGGGGGGGCGTCGGTATTGTGCGGCTATCCGGCAAGAACATCCTGCCTTTCATAACGTCTGTTGTTGGAAAAAAACTAGAGCCGCGCCATGCCACATTCTGTGATTTCCTGGATACAGAGGGAGAGGTAATTGATCAGGGGTTAGCCATTTATTTCAAGGCGCCCCATTCCTTCACCGGCGAGGACGTTCTGGAACTTCAGGGTCATGGCGGTCCAGTGGTTCTCGATCTTCTGGTCAGGCGTGTTTTATCACAGGGTGCGAGACTGGCTCAGCCTGGGGAATTCACCAAACGTGCATTCCTTAATGACAAACTGGATCTGGCACAGGCAGAAGCCGTTGCCGACCTGATTGATGCTTCTTCAAGTGAAGCTGCTCGCTGTGCCGTGCGCTCACTACAGGGTGTTTTTTCAACACAAATCCATGAATTAGTTGAGCGGTTAATTCAGCTGAGGATCTATGTAGAAGGTGCAATTGACTTTCCCGAGGAGGAAATTGATTTTCTTGCAGATGGTCAGGTCTTGACCAGGCTCAGCGCGCTTCGGCAGCAACTGAGCGAGGTGATCGCCCAGGCGCAACAGGGTAGTTTACTGCGCGAAGGAATGACAGTGGTCATTGCCGGCAAGCCCAATGCGGGCAAGTCAAGCCTGCTGAATGCGTTAGCTGGTAGGGAGCGGGCCATCGTTACTGATGTAGCTGGCACCACCCGTGATGTTTTGCGCGAGGAGATCAGCATTGATGGCATGCCTCTCCATATCATCGATACGGCGGGACTTCGGGATACCGGGGACCTTGTCGAGATGGAAGGTATAAGGCGGGCCTGGTTGGAAATTGAAAATGCAGACAGGGTCCTTTTTGTTATTGACAGTACAGCAGACTATTCACTGGCGGCACAGCAGAACTGGCCAGAGTTTTACGAGCGCTTTCCCGACAAATCCAATATCACGGTCGTGTTGAATAAGGCTGATCTGTCCGGACTGAAGCCGGGACAGGATGACAATGAGCACATTCCCGTGATTGCGCTTTCTGCCAAAGCGGGCCAGGGGATTGAATCGTTAATTACCCACCTTAAGGAATGTATGGGATACAGCGGAGGGGGCGGGGGAACATTTATTGCCCGACGCAGACATCTTGACGCCCTTTACCGTGCGGGGGATTACCTGGAGACGGGTCACCAGCAATTAAATGAGGCGGGAGCAGGAGAGCTGTTGGCGGAAGACCTCCGGCTCGCCCAACAGGCCCTGGGTGAAATCACGGGAGAGTTTTCTGCAGATGATATGCTTGGGCGGATCTTCTCGAGTTTTTGTATTGGCAAGTGACCTTTATCGGAAGCTCGGTCACCAAATTTAAAGAACCCTGAAAGAACAATACGTTAGAAGTTTCTCGACAGATAACCCCCCGTATGTCCACCACAAACTAACAGGTTATCCACAGATCGTGATTAAAAAACATACAAAAAAATATTTTTTTCTGTGCATAATAATAATTGCTTGATTTTTATTAAGATGCTGATAAATAACAAATTATTCAGAATTTTCTCTTGTCCTAAACAAAGGAAAGGTGTGGATAAGCGAGTTTATTCCCGATAGACTAAGTGCACAAAAAACAGAGCGCAGCAGTCAGCGTAATTCAACGGGATTGGAAGAAAAAAGGGGTTGGGCTTGGCACAGGTTTTATGGGAAAAATGTTTGGGCTGCTTGCAGGAAGAGTTGCCAGCCCAGCAGTTCAATACCTGGATAAGACCCTTGACCTTGAGTCATCCAGAAGGCCTGTCAGAAGACAATATCTCAAAAAATATTCAACTCCTCGCCCCGAACCGGTTTGTCAAAGACTGGGTTTCAGATAAGTTTCTTGATCGCATTGTTGAGCTATTCCAGCAGATTAGTGGAGAACGCTGTTCTGTAACCGTGGAATCCGGCACTGTCTCTATACCCATCAAACAACCGCCACCGCAAGCACCGACGGTAAGTGCCCCAGTTACTGAAAGTACCACGCATATACAGGTTGTACCTGATACACGAAATTCCGGAGTTGAGGGTGGGTTAAACCACCAAAGTAATATTAATGAAACCTTTACGTTTGCGTCTTTTGTAGAGGGGAAGTCCAACCAGCTGGCACTGGCTGCCTCGCGTCAGGTTGCAGAAAATCCCGGCAGTTCCTACAACCCGCTTTTCATTTATGGAGGGGTAGGGCTCGGTAAAACACACTTGATGCATGCGGTGGGTAATGCCCTTCGACAACAAAAACCGAATGCAAAAATTATTTATCTTCACTCGGAGCGCTTTGTTGCAGACATGGTTAAAGCCCTGCAGCTAAATGCTATCAATGATTTCAAACGTTTTTATCGTTCGGTTGATGCACTGCTGATTGACGATATCCAGTTTTTCGCTGGCAAAGAGCGATCACAGGAAGAGTTTTTTCATACCTTTAATGCCCTGCTTGAAGGTGGTCAGCAGATGATTCTTACCTGCGACCGATACCCTAAAGAGATTGATGGTCTGGAAGAGCGGTTGAAGTCTCGTTTTGGCTGGGGTCTAACCGTAGCCGTCGAACCGCCGGAACTGGAAACACGGGTAGCCATTCTTATCAAGAAGGCACTGCAGGCCAAGGTAGAACTGCCCACTGACTCAGCATTTTTTATTGCACAACGTTTGCGCTCCAATGTCAGAGAGCTTGAGGGAGCCCTAAAGAGGGTGATAGCAAGTGCTCACTTTACTGGGCGACCAATAGACATAGACCTAATCAGAGAGTCATTGCGGGATTTGCTGGCCCTTCAGGATAAACTGGTAACGATCGACAATATTCAGCGTGTTGTGTCCGAGTATTACAAGGTAAAATTATCTGAGCTGCTTTCAAAAAGACGTAGTCGCTCGATTGCCAGGCCGCGACAGGTGGCGATGGCTTTGGCAAAGGAGCTTACCAGCCATAGTCTTCCGGAAATTGGTGAAGCCTTTGGGGGGCGGGATCATACAACGGTCCTGCATGCGTGCCGCAAGGTGAAAGAATTGCAGGAAACTAGCCGAGAAATCAGCGATGATATCAGGCAGCTTATGAGAACATTGACAACCTAAAATGACTAGCTAAGTCCTGCCATTGATTCATTTATCGCTCATAATAAGCAACCTCTTTACTCTCTATTAGTTGGGATGAATAACGGATGAAGTTCAGCGTATCGCGAGAAGAATTTTTAAAGCCGCTCCAGCTGGTGGTGGGCGTAGTAGAGCGCCGCCAAACATTACCGATCCTGTCCAATGTATTGATCTCCTTGAAGGACGGTCGGCTGTCGTTGACAGGAACAGATCTGGAAGTGGAAATCATCGGCCAACTGATGTTGGACAACATTACCGATGAAGGCGAAATAACAGTCCCAGCCAGAAAGCTGATGGATATTTGTCGGTCCTTGCCAGAAGGGAGCGAGCTATCTCTGCAGGAAGAATCTGCGGGTCGCCTGCTAATTACCAGTGGTCGCAGCCGCTTTACCTTGTCGACCTTGCCGGCCAGCGAGTTCCCCAGTGTTGATGGTGGGCCAGGAAACTGTGAATTCAAGATTGACCAGGGGCTTTTCAAGCAGCTTCTGGACAGTACTGCATTTGCCATGGCGCAGCAGGATGTTCGCTATTATTTGAACGGTATGCTGCTTGAAGTTGGTGGCGGCAGGCTTAGGGCCGTTGCTACAGATGGACACCGGTTGGCTATGAAAGATGCACCGTTGCCAGGAGTTGATCAGGCACCATCCCAGGCAATTGTGCCGCGCAAGGCTGTCATTGAACTCTCCCGCCTGATGGGTGGAGAAGGTGAGGTGACCGCGGTGCTGGGGAATAACCATATACGAGTGACGACTCCGGAATGCTGCTTTACCTCCAAACTGGTGGATGGCGCTTACCCGGATTATGAGCGGGTATTACCCAAGGGTGGAGACAAGCCGTTAACTGGCAATCGCGAAGATCTTCGTCACGCGTTTAGTCGTACATCAATTTTGTCCAATGAAAAATATCGTGGTGTACGCCTGATTCTTGATGATGGAATATTGACCATGACCGCCAATAACCCTGAGCAGGAAGAGGCCCAGGAAGAGGTTGTGGTTAACTACAATTCCGGCGAGCTGGAGGTTGGCTTCAATGTCAGTTATATCATTGATGTGCTCAACGTGCTGCGAGGCCAGGATGTACAGTTTATTCTTTCTGACGCTAACAGCAGCGCTCTGATGCTTGATCCGAAGGACGAAAGCGCTGCGTACGTTGTTATGCCAATGCGCCTTTAGAAAAAATGGGTCCCGTGTAGCGAACCATGCCCCTAAAAAAACTGGATGTTAACGGCTTAAGAAATCTTAAGCCGCTCCAGCTTAATCTAAGTCCGACACTCAACCTGTTCTACGGTAGCAACGGAAGTGGTAAAACCAGTCTTCTGGAGGCTGCTTTTTTGTTGGGGCGAGGGCGATCTTTTCGAAATCGACAGTTTCAGACTGTTATCAACACCGAACAATCAGAGTGCACCGTGTTTGGTTTGTCCGCGGCGCAGGGTGGAAGAGAAGTGCCTCTGGGCGTCACCCGATATCGTCAGGGTAATGGTGTGTTCAAAGTGGCGGGCCAGTCGGTGAATACGGCGTCATCCCTGGCCGATGCTCTGCCGATCTTGCTGATAAACCAGGATGGGTTCAACCTGCTTGAAGGCTCACCACAGCATCGACGCCGATTTCTGGATTGGGGTGTGTTCCACGTGGAACACAGCTACCAACAACACTATCAACGCTTCCAGCGAATTCTCAAGCAACGCAATTCACTACTACGCCATGGTAGAATAGACGACAATTTATTGGCTACCTGGGATAAAGAGTTCGCCGACACGGCTAGGTTGATCACAGAAGCACGAGAGACGTATCTGCAAAGACTGCTACCGGTGCTACAGGAAGTCCTGCAGGAGCTATCTCCACAGTTACAGCTTGTTAGTTTTTCGCTGTATTTGGGGTGGGATGAAGATAAGTCGTTATCGGACGTACTGATTGCAGATCGCACCCGAGACCAGCAGTTTAAAACGACACATCATGGCCCTCACCGTGCAGATTTGCGAATTCGCCATGAACGGCATAATGCCAGCGATATACTTTCTCGGGGGCAGTTGAAAATACTGGCTGTAGCCATGCTGATTGCTCAGGGCTATTTGTACCACGAGAAAACGGGCAAACACGGCCTGTATTTAATTGACGACCTGGCAGCAGAACTCGATTTAGAGCACCGAATACTGGTGGCTCGATTGTTGGAAAAGCTCGGCGCACAAGTCTTTATTACGGGTGTAGAGAAGCAGGTATTATTGGGGCTGTGGAAACAAGCCATCCCCAAGGAAATGAAATTGTTCCATGTGGAACAAGGTGAAATCACAGAAACACCGCTGAACGAACCCATTTAGGGTTATTAGCCGTCACAGGACAAACCATGAGTGAAGAACAGAATTACGACTCATCCAGTATCAAAGTACTGAAGGGCCTTGATGCAGTAAGAAAGAGACCGGGCATGTACATCGGTGACACTGATGATGGCACGGGCTTACATCATATGGTGTTTGAAATTGTCGATAACTCTATTGATGAGGCGTTGGCTGGACACTGTTCTGAGATCAGGGCCATTATCCACCCAGATGAGTCCATCACCGTGGTTGATAACGGTCGCGGTATCCCAACAGAAATTCACGAAGAAGGGGTGTCGGCAGCTGAAGTCATTATGACGGTACTGCACGCGGGCGGTAAGTTTGATGACAACACCTACAAGGTATCTGGTGGATTACACGGTGTGGGTGTGTCGGTCGTGAATGCGCTGTCATCTGAATTGCGCCTGACCATTCGTCGGGGGGGTAACGTCTATGAGCAAACCTACCACCATGGGGTTCCCCAGGAGCCACTAAAAATTGTGGGTGAAACCCAGGAAACCGGTACGGCCATTCACTTTATTCCATCACCGGAAACCTTCAGCAATATTAAGTTTCACTTTGAAATACTCGCAAAACGCCTCAGAGAGCTGTCATTCCTGAATTCCGGCGTTCGGATTGTGTTGATGGACGAGCGTACGGGAAAAGAAGACATCTTCCAGTACGAGGGAGGATTGAAAGCCTTTGTTGAATACCTGAACGTCAATAAAAACACTATTAATCAGGTGATGCACTTCGATATGCAGCGGGAAGACGGTATAGGTGTTGAAGTTGCCCTGCAGTGGAACGACAGCTTTCAGGAAAATATTTTCTGTTATACCAACAATATTCCACAGCGAGATGGTGGAACTCATTTGGCCGGTTTTCGGGCAGCACTGACACGATCGCTGAATAACTACATAGAAAAAGAAGGTATTGGCAAAAATGCCAAAGTTAGCACCACGGGGGATGATGCTCGTGAGGGGTTAACCGCGATTATCTCAGTCAAAGTGCCTGACCCGAAATTCTCTTCCCAGACAAAAGACAAACTGGTCAGCTCCGAGGTCAAAACGGCGGTGGAGCAGGAGATGGGTAGCCAGTTTGCTGATTATCTGCTGGAAAACCCGCAGGATGCGAAAAGTGTCGTCACTAAAATGGTGGAGGCAGCCCGGGCGCGTGAAGCCGCGCGCAAAGCACGGGAAATGACTCGACGCAAAGGGGCGCTTGATATCGCAGGCCTGCCAGGCAAGTTGGCGGACTGCCAGGAAAAAGACCCTGCATTATCAGAGCTTTACCTTGTGGAGGGTGACTCCGCAGGTGGCTCAGCCAAGCAGGGGCGGGACCGCCGGACACAAGCAATTTTACCGTTGAAAGGAAAGATTCTGAATGTCGAGAAGGCGCGTTTTGACAAGATGTTATCCAGTGCAGAAGTGGGGACGTTGATTACGGCGTTGGGCTGTGGCATTGGCGCTCAGGAGTTTAACCCCGAAAAACTTCGCTATCACACCATTCTGATCATGACCGATGCCGATGTGGATGGCTCACACATCCGCACACTGCTATTGACCTTCTTTTTTAGGCAAATGCGGGAACTAGTGGAAAGAGGCCATATTTACATAGCCCAGCCACCTCTTTACAAGATCAGCAAGGGCAAGCAAGAGCAATATCTCAAGGATGATCAGGCACTTACAGACTTTTTAACCCAGTCGGCACTGGAGAATGCGAGCCTGCATGTCAGTGCAGATGCCCCCGGTATCAGCGGTACCGTACTGGAATCGCTGGTGACGGAATACCGTCGTGTGATGAGTATTATCGAGCGGATGTCCCGGGTCTATCCCGAAGGTGTATTGCACAAGCTGGTTTACTTGCCATCACTGGCCACACAATCTTTATCTGATCGTGCAGCGGTTGAAAAATGGTGCGCTGAGCTCTCAGCCAGCCTGGAGCAGGATAATATTGCCGGCGGGCACCGTTATCGTGTGGATGCGGAGGAAGATGCCGAGCGGCATATCTTCCTGCCAACCGTCGAGATTACGGCACATGGCGTACCCAGTATTTACCGTATCAGTCATGATTTTTTTGCATCTGGTGAATATGCCGCGATTCGCTCACTGGGGGAAAAACTTCAGGGATTGTTGGAAGAAGGAGCCTATGTGCAGCGTGGCGAACGCAGCAAGCCGGTGAGTACCTTCAGTGACGTAATTAACTGGTTAATGCATGAATCACGCAGAGGCTACAATATCCAGCGCTATAAAGGTCTGGGTGAGATGAATCCCGAGCAGCTCTGGGAAACCACCATGAACCCGGAATCGAGAAGAATGTTGCGCGTCACCGTAGAAGATGCGATTGCCGCTGATCAGATGTTTAATACATTGATGGGCGACCAGGTAGAGCCGCGCCGGGAGTTTATTGAAACCAATGCACTTCTTGTGACTAACCTTGACGTATAACCCATTGAAATTAATAAAAAACCGGCATTTGGCCGGTTTTTTTATTGCTAGAATTTTGTTAATTAGCTACGTTGTTTATTCTTCTCGCTGGCGCCAGAGGTCACCGTCTGTTTTGCGCCGCCCTTTACTCTGTCGGCGGTCATCCTTGCCCGGTTCAAAGCGAATGTCTTCCCGCCGGTCCTGTTTTTTCCTGCGCTGATCATTACGCCGCTCTGGGCCTGTGTAAGTGCCATTATCTAAAGGTGACATAGAGGTTCTCTCTCCCTGAAAATTATTATCGATTTAGTCTAGGCTAACCCGCTACCCGCTGCCATAAACAGAAAGTTATCTTGAGTATTAACGCACATCAAGCCTGTTTTGCTGCTCTTCAATCCACGCTTTCACTTCTTCCGTCAGTGCCAGGCTTTCCTTGTTTTCCGTGCTGATGGGCTTACCGATTACCACATGAACCACTCCGGAGTGTTTAAGCAGCTGGTGTGATGGCCAGCAGTAACCGGAATTGTGGGCCACGGGGACAACGGGGACATTGGAAGCAATGGCAAGAGCGGCACCGCTACGACCATACTTACCCACCTTGCCATAGGCTGTTCGGGTACCTTCAGGATAAATGACGACCCGGTTACCTTCGGATATCCGTTGTTTTCCCTGTTGCATTACCTGAACCATGGCCTGTCTTGGATTGCTGCGGTCAATGGCGATTGGGTGCATCAGTCGAATCCCCCATCCAAAAAAGGGAATTTTCAACAGCTCCTGTTTCAGTATCGTACTGACAGGCATAAACAGGCGTTGTAGAAAGAAGGTTTCCCAGGTGGACTGGTGTTTACTCAGCACTACACAGGGACCATTGGGTATGTTCTCCAGGCCCTCAACCTTGATTTTGACCCCACAGCTTAGGCTCAGGGCTCTAATAATCAACATCCCCGCAGTCGTCAACATGCGATGACGGTTGATATAGCTTAGGAAAGGACCGGACAAGGAAGATACAACACCGAAAAAAATCACAATCAGAAAATACAGAACGTAAAAGAAGATGGAGCGCAGATACATGATAGGTGTGTTCATGCTAGCTGTCCTGTGGTTGGTCAAGCAGGTAGGTAACAGCTTGCGACAGGTCGTCAAAAACCAGCGCGCTGGCAAGTTCGGGTTCTGGCTGTTGTGTCAGCTTACTTTCCGTTGCTGCGCCCTTGCCGGTTCTGACCAGAATCGGAGCACAGTGGTATTTGAGTCCGGCCTGCAGATCCCGCAGGCTGTCCCCGATTATCGGTACACCAGCAAGATCCAGAGCAAAATCCTCAGCGATTGCTGTCAGTAAACCGGGGGCCGGCTTGCGGCACCCGCACTGGTCGTCCGGTGTGTGCGGGCAATAAAAAATGCCAGACAATTCACCGCCCTCTTCCAGTACCAGCTCATTTAGCCTTGCGTGCATGGCTTCAAGGTCGTCCAGATCAAACAGGCCGCGACCAATGCCGGACTGGTTGGTGGC
>SBGI01000299.1 GCA_006227015.1 Gammaproteobacteria bacterium | reverse complement strand
TCTTCTGTCAGATCCGCTGATGGCTCAGGCTCCTCAATGGCACCTGGCACTCCATCCGGTGTGACATCGCCCAAGTCAAAGTCCAGCGATGGCTCTCCAAAATCGCTGCCATCTTCTTCAGCGTCAGACACCTCGGCGATTTCAGACACTGAACCCATGTCATCCGCTGCAATATCAACATCATCAAATGCCTCTTCCGGCACCAGCTCGGCTCTTAAGGCGGCCGCTTTAGCTTCTGCTTCGGGGTCGTTCAAGGCCAAAAGCTGTTGATACTGCTGAGCAAAGGCATCGGCATCGTTTGCGTTGACATAAACTTCCAGCAACTTCAGGCGTAGTGATGTATCCTGAGGATCCTGGTCAATGGCACCCTTGAGGATATTCTCTGCCTGCGAGTAGTTGCCCAGCGACAGGTAGATGTCCGCTTCACCCTTGGGATCTACGCCCTCACCCTCTTCCAGCTGTAACTCGTCAAGCTCATCAAAATCTTCCAGGTCTTGCAGACCTTCTTCATCCAGGTCTTCGGCCAGCTCGGCAATGTATTCTTTGTCGCTATCGCTCAGCAGCGTTTCATCGACCTCGGTTTCTTCGTCCTCAACCGGCTTGTCTTTATCAACCAGTGTCTGCAGGGACAGCTCGTCAATGCTTTCCTCATCCTGACTGCGGTTTCTGAACAGCATCAACAGAGCCAGTAGTAGCGCCACCAGACCAAGGGCGGGATAGAGCAGGTAATCCATCCAGGCCGTAATATCGAAACCTTTATCTTCTTTGGCGGACTTACCGGCCTCTGCTTTATCAGCAGCGACCTCTTCGCTGATAGAAGCAGCGTCCTGCTCCTCAGGGGTAGCTGCCTCAACTGCTTCTTCAGGAGCGGCAGCTTCAACGGATTCATTTTCAGGTTCTACCAGAGTTGCCACTTGGCTGGCACGCATGGAGTCATCCTGAATTTCCAGCAAACGCTCATTGGTGGAAAGCTGCTCTTCAAGCATTGCAATACGTTCACGGAGCTCGGCATTTTCGCGGTTTGCCTTATCCAGTTCTTCCCGCGCGACAACCAGATCTGTTCCCCCGGCGACAGCATTGCCATCTCCAGCTGCAACTGCATCTTCACCGGCACTCGTGGTGGCTAACGCCTCGTCTGCACCCAGAGCTGCCAGTTTCAAACGCCCTTCACCAGAAGCCTCGGCGGTATCATTCTCCTGACCTGACGGGGTGGCATCCAGCACTGGAGCCAGGGCTGTTTCATCTGATGCAGATTCAACAGCGGCAAGCTCTGCTGCACTATCCACAGCAGATAGCGCCTGAATATCACTGCCTTCCGGCAAGCGAAGCACCGCTCCTTTTTTTAGGAGATTGATATTTCCGTTGATAAAAGCATCGGGGTTGGACTGTTTGATCGCAGCCATGGTTTGCGACATGGTCGCTCCCTGAGGCCGGATTTTTGAGGCAATCGCCCATACCGTATCGCCACTGGCAACCTGGTATTCACCATCGCCGACGGCAAGCGCCGGGGCTGTGCCAGCAGAGTCGGACGAGGAAACAACGGGTTTAACTGATGGGGTTGCCATAGGCTGCGCGCCTGAGCTCGCAGCCTCAATCTTTTTTGCTACAGGTTTCTCCGTTGCATAAATCGGCATATCCAGAAGCAGTGTGTATTCACGAAGCAAACGCCCTGCCGGCCAATCCACCTCAACAAGGAAGTCTAGGTAGGGCTCGCGAATAGGCCTTTTCGACGTAACCTGAATAACCGGATTGGACTTGTCAGACAGGTTGATTTCAAAACGTAAATCTGTGAGCAGGAACAGTCGTTCAACGCCAGCAGTTTCGAAGTCCGTTTGAGAGCCGAGGCCGGCAAGCATTTCCAGTTCGGTCAACTCGCCGACATTGAGAAGCTGGATTTCTGCATCCAGAGGCTCATTCAGGGCAGAGTTAAGTGTAATTTCTCCCAACCCCACGGCAAGTGCATGATTGGTGATAACCGCACCGAGAAATCCGGCAGCCAAGGTCAAATGACGTAACTTCATACGATATTCCCTGTTTTGCTATGTACCAGTGGTCTGCTAGCAAGAGCCATTGGTACACCAAAAACCATTTACATGATGTGAGGTTGTTGCTGCAAGTATTTATGAGTCAACACAATTGTTCAACCGCTAGTATCATCAAAAACAAACAAAATGACCGAACCTTGATAAGGATTTATGACCGGTCGCACAAAAATGTCATGACGACATAGAGCACTCCGGTGCATTTTTGATGAAAAATTGACCCCCACTAACTCTCCAGCAGAATTCTCAACATCCGGCGTAGAGGCTCAGCCGCGCCCCAGAGCAACTGATCACCCACAGTAAACGCTGACAAATATTGACTGCCCATATTCATCTTGCGCAGGCGGCCCACGGGCACATGCATATGGCCTGTCACCGCTGCCGGTGTCAGTTCCTTAAGAGTTACCGCCCGATCATTGGGGACAACCCTAACCCAATCATTGGCCTCTGCCAGCATGCTCTCGATTTCATTAAGCGGCACATCCCGAGTCAGTTTGAGCGTCAGCGCCTGGCTGTGGCAGCGCATGGCCCCAATACGCACACAGATACCATCCACCGGGATCAGGGTGTCGCCAGAACGACCGAGGATCTTATTGGTCTCCGCCTGCCCCTTCCACTCTTCCTTGCTCTGACCACTTTCCAACGGAACATCAATCCAGGGCAGCAGGCTGCCGCCCAACGGCGCCCCGAAATTATCGGTGGGGAAATCGTCACTGCGCATGGCTGCAACCACTTTGCGGTCAATATCGAGAATCGCAGACGCGGGGTCCGCCAGTTCGGCGGCCACGGATTTTTCAATCGCCCCCATCTGGGCAATCAGTTCGCGCATGTTCTGCGCACCGGCGCCTGACGCTGCCTGATAGGTCATGGCAGAGGTCCACTCCACCAACCCCTGATTGAACAAGCCGCCCATTGCCATCAACATCAGGCTGACTGTGCAGTTACCACCGATATAGTTTTTCACACCGCTGGCAATGCCGTCCTTGATGACATTGAGGTTCACCGGGTCCAGTACAATCAGGGCGTCATCTGCCATACGCAATGCGGATGCAGCATCAATCCAGTAGCCATCCCAACCGGCGTTTCTCAGCTCGGGGTAAATGGCCTTGGTGTAATCGCCGCCCTGACAGGTAACAATAATGTCCATTTGTGACAGGGATTTTATATCCTTGGCATCCAGTAGCGGCGGCACGTCGACACCCACATCCGGGCCTGCCTGTCCCAGCTGGGAAGTGGTAAAAAAGATGGGCTCGATATCTGCAAAATCTTTTTCCTGCTGCATGCGCTCCATCAACACAGAGCCAACCATCCCGCGCCAACCGACAAAACCTACTTTTTTCATGAAATTTGACCTATTAACCAATTTGTTCAGAGACAACTTTTAGATACGACAACGCCGCTATTCACAATCAAAGCGCGGCCATCACGGCATCACCCATTTCAGACGTGCTGACTTTACGGGTTCCCTCCGTATGGATATCCGGGGTACGCAGCCCCTGGTCCAGCACCCGGCTCACCGCCTCTTCAATGGCGAGCGCCGCATCCGGGGCATTCAGGGAATAGCGTAGCATCATTGCAGCGGAGAGAATCGTCGCCAGCGGATTCGCAAGGCCCTGACCGGAAATGTCCGGGGCCGAACCATGACAGGGCTCGTAAAGCCCCTTACCGTTTTTGTCCAGCGCCGCAGAGGGCAGCATACCGATAGAGCCTGTGAGCATGGCCGCCGCATCCGAGAGAATGTCGCCGAACATATTGCCGGTCACCATCACATCAAATTGCTTCGGCGCCTTCACCAACTGCATGGCGGCGTTGTCCACGTACATGTGGCTCAGCTCGACTTCGGGGTAATCTTTGGCCACTTCTTCCATAATCTCACGCCACAATACCGTGGCCTCGAGCACATTGGCCTTATCGACCGAGCAGACCCGGCGGTCCCGCACCATGGCGGCCTCGAAAGCCACTTTGCCAATCCGACGAATTTCCGACTCAGCGTATTTATAGGTGTTATAGCCCTCGCGTTCGCCGTTCTCCAGTACACGAATACCGCGAGGCTCACCGAAGTAGATACCGCCCGTCAGCTCACGCACGATCAGAATATCGAGGCCGGACACGATTTCCGGCTTCAGGGACGATGCTTCCGCCAACTGCGGGTAAAGTATGGCCGGACGCAGGTTGCCGAATAATTCCAGGCCAGAGCGCAGTTTTAGCAGGCCTTTTTCCGGACGCAGGTGACGCTCCAGACCATCCCATTCGGGGCCACCCACGGAGCCCATCAAAATCGCATCGCTGCGCCGAGCCTTTTCCAGGGTTTCATCGGGGCAGGGTTCGCCCACCGCATCACAGGCAGCGCCACCCAACAGCCCTTCTTCAAACGTCAGCCCCAGACCAAACTGCTCATCTACTTTGGCGAGCACCTTAAGTGCTTCGTCAACGATTTCAGGTCCGATATGGTCGCCTTTAAGTATCAATACTTGCTTGCTCATAACCCTTTTCCTTACTGAATGGCGTGATACAACCAGGGGTTGGCTTTTTCATGATTGGCTTCAAAAGCCCGAATGGTATCGGCTTCCTGAAGCGTAAGGCCGATTTCATCCAGACCTTCCAGCAGACAGTGCTTGCGGAAGGCATCGACTTCAAATGGCAGCTCCTGACCATCGGGCTTAACCACCACCTGACGGGGCAGATCGACGGTTAATTCATAACCTTCGACAGCCTCTGCTTCCTCAAACAGCTTATCTACAATATTTTCTTCTAAAACAATTGGTAACAATCCATTCTTAAAGCAATTATTAAAGAAAATATCGGCATAACTGGGAGCAATCACGGCGCGAAAGCCGTAGTCATCCAGCGCCCAGGGCGCGTGTTCCCGACTGGAACCACAGCCGAAATTCTCCCGCGCCAGCAACACCGAGGCACCCTGATAGCGGGGCCAGTTGAGGGGGAAATCCGGGTTCAGTGGGCGCGTCGTGCAATCCTGACCGGGGTGACCTTCATCAAGGTAACGCAATTCATCAAACAGGTTAGGGCCGAAGCCGCTGCGCTTGATGGACTTCAGAAACTGTTTTGGAATGATCATGTCAGTGTCGACATTGGCGCGATCCATGGGGGCAACCAGCCCTTTGTGTACAGTAAATGATTTCACAACAATCTCCTCAATCCAGTGTGCGCACGTCGGTAATATGACCGGCAATCGCCGCAGCTGCCGCCATCGCAGGGCTCACCAGGTGCGTTCGCCCACCATTACCCTGACGACCTTCAAAGTTTCGGTTCGAGGTGGACGCACAGTGCTCCCCTGCCCCCAGACGGTCTGCATTCATGGCCAGACACATGGAGCAACCGGGCTCACGCCAGTCCATACCGGCCTCGATGAAGATTTTGTCCAGCCCTTCAGACTCAGCCTGGGCTTTCACCATCTGGGAACCGGGCACCACCAGCACCTGCTTGACCGTAGCGGCCACCTTGCGCCCCCGGGCCACTGCGGCCGCGGCGCGCAGATCCTCAATACGGGAATTGGTACAGGAGCCAATAAACACTCTGTCCACTGGAATTTCGCTGATTGACGCACCGCCCTGAAGACCCATGTATTTCAGTGCCCGCTCAATACCCTGACGTTTGACAGGATCTGCTTCGTCCTCGGGACGGGGAATGGTGCCATTCACCGGAGCCACCATTTCCGGCGATGTCCCCCAGCTCACCTGTGGTTGAATGGCAGTGCCGTCCAGTTCCACCACAGTATCAAAGCTGGCATCGTCATCACTCTGCAGCGTTCGCCAATAGTCGGCCGCCTGATCCCATAGCTCACCGGTGGGAGCGAAACGCCGGCCCTTGAAGTAGTCGATGGTCTTGTCATCCACCGCCACCATGCCCACTCGGGCACCGGCTTCGATGGCCATATTGCAAACTGTCATACGGCCCTCAATGGACATATCACGAAAGACCTGGCCGGCAAACTCGATGGCATAGCCGGTGCCGCCGGCGGTGCCGATTTTACCGATAATGGCCAACACCACGTCCTTGGCAGTCACGCCCGGACCCAGAGTGCCATCCACACGAATCAGCATATTTTTCATTTTCTTGGTGACCAGACACTGGGTGGCCAGCACGTGCTCCACTTCGGAGGTGCCGATGCCATGTGCCAGACAGGCAAAGGCACCGTGGGTGGCCGTGTGGGAATCGCCGCACACCACCGTCATGCCCGGCAGGGAGGCACCCAACTCGGGACCCATCACGTGCACAATACCCTGCCCCATCTCGTTCATCTTGAATTCGCGGATGCCGAAGTGGTCGCAGTTTTCATCCAGGGTTTTCACCTGGATGCGGGAAGTCTCATCGGGTATGGCATCCACACCCGCAGCCCGCTCTACCGGGTCAGTGGAAATGTTGTGGTCCGGCGTTGCCACGTTGACATCCAGACGCCAGGGTTTGCGACCTGCGATACGCAGCCCCTCAAAAGCCTGGGGCGAGGTCACTTCATGCAGAATGTGTCGATCAATATAGATCAGTGCGGAACCGTCATCACGCTGCTTGACCAGGTGAGCATCCCACAGTTTGTCGTAAAGGGTTTTTCCAGCCATTCTTAATTCCAGCCATGTTTGATGGGGTTATTTTAATAGCCACAACAAATAACACAAATTCATATTTTTTATCGTTTCGATTCCATTTTGGAATTGATATGATTTACCCATGGACACTCAATTACTGGAAGCTTTCATTGCGGTCGCGGACACTGGCTCCTTCTCCCTGGCGGCGGAGCGCATCCACGTCACCCAGCCGGCGGTGAGCAAGCGCATCGCACAACTGGAAGACACTCTCGATTGCCGTCTGTTTGATCGCATTGCCCGCACCGTCACACTGACCGAAGCCGGCGAGGCGCTACTACCCCGTGCCCACCGTATACTTCAGGAGTTCGCCGATACCCGCCAGGCCATCAGTGATCTGTCCGGGGAAATCAGTGGACACCTGCGATTGGCCATCAGCCACCATATTGGCCTGCACCGGCTACCACCCATTCTCAAGCGCTTTGCGCAGCAATACCCCTCAGTCAAAATCGACGTCGACTTTATGGATTCAGAAAAAGCCTACGAGGGCATCTTGCAGGGACGATTCGAGGTGGCGGTCATTACACTGGCACCACAACCCCACCCAAAGATTGAGGCGAGGATCATCTGGCCGGACCCACTGGTGTTTATAGTGGCTGATGATCACCCGCTGTGCGCTTCACCATGTCCGAGCCTGAACACACTCTGCGAATATCCGGCCATCCTTCCGGGACTTGGTACCTACACCGGCCGCATGGCACGGTCTCTGTTTGAAGAGCACGGAGCACCCTTACCCGCCACCATGGCGACCAATTACCTTGAAACCATCAAAATGATGGTCAGCATAGGGCTTGGCTGGAGCCTGTTGCCACAGAGTATGCTGGATAAGGGATTACAGGTGATCCATATCCCCGAGATTCACATCGAACGACAGCTGGGCTATATCCATCACCGGGAAAAAAGCCTGTCCAATGCCGCTCGTGTATTTATCCAGCTACTGAACGAGTCCGGAAACTAACGAAAACAAATACAAAAAAGCCGCCGTGACCTACGGCGGCTTTTTTAACGACATCCGATTCAGAAAGTATCAATATCCAATGCCATCACTGATTCGGAACCGGCTTGTACAGCTTTGAGATACGCCTCGTTGCGGGGCATGATCTGCTCGGCAAAAAACTGCGCCGTTGTGATCTTGGCAGAATTAAATACCTTGTTGCCCTCACCAGAGCCATTTAACCGGGTCGCAGCAATGGCACTCCGTGTCATCAATGCACCAGCCACCGTCGTCCCCATCAACATCATCAGGTTATAGGCGCCTGCACCCGGTGCTGCCCAATCGTCTACAGCCTTTGCAAACAGGGATTTCACGGCTTGCTGGCAAGCAGCCAGGGCATCTTCCAAAGCATCTGCCATCACAGTCAGTCCGGCATCACGGGCTTCTGCAACCACCGGCAGCAGGTCTTTCATCAGTTCGCCTGCGGCCACCCCCTTGTCACGGGCAATCTTGCGCCCCACCAGGTCCATGGACTGGATACCATTAGTCCCTTCATAGATCGGCAGGATACGGGCATCCCGCATGTGCTGGGCAGCGCCTGTCTCTTCTACAAAACCCATACCACCGTGCACCTGAACACCAAGGGAAGTCACCTCCATACCAATTTCCGTACACCAGCCTTTGACCAGCGGTGTGAGAATATCGACGCGACGCTTATGAAAATCTCTCGCTTCAGCATCCTCAACCTTGTGGACGTGGTCCTCATGGGCCAACGCGCTATAGGCCAATGCACGGGCACCTTCTGTTAGGGCACGCATCTGCATCAGCATGCGGCGCACGTCAGGGTGGTGAATAATGGTGGCTTTTGGTTCACCCGGCGCACTGCCCTGAACCCTATCCTTGGCATAAGCGACTGCCTGCTGGTAGGCGCGCTCACTGATGGAAACCCCCTGCAGCCCTACTGCCAGGCGGGCTTCGTTCATCATCGCAAACATGTACACCAGTCCCTGGTTTTCCTCGCCCACCAGGTAACCTACGGCGCCACCATTGTCGCCAAAGGACAGTGAACAGGTGGGACTCGCATGAATCCCCATCTTGTGTTCCAGGCCCACACAATAGACATCGTTGCGTTCACCGCGACTGCCGTCCTCATTGATCAGGAATTTAGGCACCACAAACAGGGAGATACCTTTAACCCCTTCAGGGGCATCCGGGGTACGGGCAAGCACCAGGTGAATAATGTTGTCGGTATATTCGTGATCACCCCAGGTAATAAATATCTTCTGACCACTGAGGCGGTAGTGGTCGCCTTCTGGAACCGCCTTGGTTCGCACCGCTGCCAGATCGGAGCCTGCCTGGGGCTCGGTGAGGTTCATGGTGCCAGCCCACTCGCCGGAAACCAGTTTAGGCAGGTATAACGCTTTTTGCGCGTCGCTGCCGTATATGTCCAGAGCCGTCACCACACCCTTGGTAAGCATCGGGCAAAGACCAAAGGCCATATTTGCAGACTGACTCATTTCATCGACAGCAACCGACAACAGCATCGGCATACCCTGACCACCGTATGCCACATCACCGGTGAGGCTGGTCCAGCCGGATTCACTCAACTGCTGATAAATACCATCCAAAGCCGGCGCGGTAATGACTCTCGTGCCATCAAGTTGTGATCCCTGCTGGTCTGCTGGCTGGTTCGTGGGCGCTACCACTTCACCAAAAAACCGTGCAGCCTCACTCAGAATGGCTTCCACCATATCCGGGGTCGCCTCTTCATAGCCCGGCAACCGGGCTATTTCGTCCATACCGAGAACCTGGTTCATCAGGAAACTCATCTCGTCAACGGGAGCCTTGTATACGGTCATCATCCACCCCTCATACTGGTGCCATTAAAAGTATTTGTTTTGATATAAAGATAGCGACTAGCGGAAAGGATTCTATGTATTTATCGCCAAAAACCCATGACGTTCTGTGACTCACGGGTTTCACGAAAAATATCTGCGCAGGCCACAACTATAGCGTTTTGTTGAGTCGGGTGAGCTGAGAGAAAACCTGGGGTTCGAGAAGATGACCGGTGTCATCCAGAGGCGGGTATGGCATGTTTCTCTGCTGGCAGTACCTGGCAATAATGGGCTGGCACCACTCGAAAAGTATCTGCTGGTACTCTTCCGAATCAATACGGCATTGTTCATATAACCCGGCGACCTGCCGCTGCCGCTGTGCTTCGGCGAGAATGATGGCTCAGGCGACAGACACGTTGAACGATTCAGCCATCCCCATCATGGGCACGATGACGCAACCGTCCACCATGGCAGACGCCTCGTCACTGACACCAATCTTCTCCGCACCCAGCAACAGGGCCGTCGGGCGAGTGTAGTCCACTTCGCGGTAGTCCACGGCACGGTCATCAAAATGTGCTGCCAACACCTGGAAGCCCTGCCCCTGAAGTTCATTGATGGGGTCTTCGATATCCCGGTGAACCAGGGTTTTCACCCATTTATGAGATCCCATGGCGGTGCCGGTGTGGGCACGAAATCCGCCTTTATCGTAAACCGCATGCACACGGTGGATACCCACTGCATCGCAGGTGCGAATAATAGCTGAGAGGTTCTGGCCCTTGTGGACCTGGTCGGTGATAACCGTCAGGTCCGGCTGGCGGCGATTTAGAACGTCGACAATTTTCTGGTAGCGCTCGGGAGTCATCGCGCCATTATAGGGCAAAGTGTGCTTGTGGCAGCCACAGGACTGGCCCTGCTTAAAGCAGAGACTTATGCGGGGTCGAGAATATCGTCCGCCCAACTCATGGCTGCCATCACGGAGGGAAAACCAATGGTACTGACCAGCAATAACAGTGCGTGGTGAATTTCAGCATGGCTGGCCCCTGTCGCCAGTGCCCGCCGGGTATGACTGTGAACAGCCCCCTCGGAACGTATGCTCGCCGCCGCCGCCAACTGGATTAATTGCGCAGTTTTTTCATCCAGGGGGCCCAGCTCCTTGGCAGTGCTACCCATGGCCTCCACGGCCTTTGCAAATTCCGGATACTGTTCCGATAGGTTGGCGTAACGGCCGGGTAATTTCCTGTTGTCCATTGTCTTCTCCTGCCAGAAGGTCTTCCTCACTGAGTATAGTGGTTGAAATCCCGGGCAACACCCTTGCAGCCATCCGCAGAGAAACGCAGAATCTGTGCATCAACGTCAATGAAAGCACTGGGGGCAGGGTTGGAGTATTTAAGCGGCAAAGAGCTTTGGGATAGCGTTATCCATACCACTTCATCTGCCTACGCCAGCAGAGCCTTACATTCCATCCCTACCGAGAGCCATACAAAACAGGAAATGATTGGCGATATACCGGTGAACTTCCAGATACGCGTAGTAAAGAATCTGGCAAGGAAATCAGAAGAAATAAAGCGTCGCGCCAGTCAGGTGCCGCAAGCAAAGGACTTTAATCCGTTTCTGCCCTATGACCCGCAGTTATATGTGGGCGAACTCACCGATCAGTACCGCTGCCTGCTAAACAAATTCAACGTCATGGATCACCACATACTGATGGTGACCACAAAGTTTATTACCCAACTGGAGCCACTGAACCGGGAAGATTTTCTGGCAGCACAGCTGTGCCTGGATGCCCAGGAGGGGCTGGTCTTCTATAACGGTGGACCCGAGGCAGGTGCCAGCATTACCCACAAGCACCTGCAGATGGTGCCATTGCCACTGTGTTCGGAATCATTTCCATTCCTCCCTCTATTGAGCGCAGCGCCCACTGACAAAGTAAAAGTGACGCAATCAAGCCTCCCCTTTATGCACCTGGTAGCCGCCTCCAGCCGGCAAACCGACACCGAAGCCCGGTCCGAACACAACTGGCAAATCTACCGGAAAATGGCATCACAGTTGGGCCTGCTACCCGAAGATGAAGGCCTGTCTCTCCCCCATAATTTACTGATGACCCGCGACCACCTCTGGGTGGTTCCCAGGCGCTGTGAGCGCCATACCGGGCTGGCGGTGAACGCCCTGGGTTTTGCCGGTACTCTGCTGGTCAAAGACCAACAACAGCTTGAAACATTGCTCACCACGGGCTGCTTGCCACTGTTACAGGCCGTTGCAACAACCCCCGGTCACATTGAGTGAACCAACGGGGAACTTTTACCCGTATATCCCCTCTGTTATGATCGCTCACTTGAATTTTCGGGCCTCAACCCAATTAACGGGAATGACAGTAACTCACATGCCAGACAGGCACTGCTGGCAGAAGAATAAAAGAACGTCAGGCCATGTTAAAAAAGATTGACTTGCAGTTACGATCTCGCACGGCTCGCCC
>SBGI01000007.1 GCA_006227015.1 Gammaproteobacteria bacterium | reverse complement strand
CTCGACCCTCAAGGCCGAGGACGGTAAAGATGTCAAAGACCCGCTATCCGGTAGATCGCAACGCTGCTCCGCTTAAGTGAACAGCATTACGCTCATTGAGCAGGGCTTTTTAATGGCTAGGATGTGACGAGCCTAAGTTCCCATCATCGTATCGGGTATATATGTCGCGATTTCCGGTACCAGCACCAGCAACAGAATCATCAGCGCCATCGCAAACCAGAATGGCCAGATGCCTCTGAAGATCTGCCCCATCGGTACATCAGGCGCAATGCCCTTCACGATGAAGACGTTAATACCAACGGGCGGCGAGATCATGCCCATCTCAAGAACGATTACAATAATGATGCCAAACCAGATCGGATCCCACCCCATGTTGGCCACCAGCGGCATGACCACAGGCAAGGTCAGCACCAGCATCGCAATACCTTCGAGGAAGGTACCCAACAACATATAGGTCAGTACGATTAGCAACAAAATACCGTATTCGCCAATCGGCAGTGCGGTCAGGAAAGTCACAAGGTTACTTGGCACCTCGGTCAGCGCCATGAACGGGATAAACACGAACGCACCGATCAGGATTAAAAATACCGTTGAGGTGGTTTTCAGTGTATCCAAAATCACTTTTTCAAGATTTTTAAGTGATAACGCCCGACGCCATGCGCTCATCAGCATCATCAGGAATGCACCCACACCTGCTGCCTCAACCGGCGTGAACACACCTGAGTACATTCCGCCGATGGTGACGGTAACCACACCCAAAATAGGTAACGCTCGCACCAACGATTGCACCCGCTCCTGCCTGGATGCACGAGGTCCAGCCGGACCCGCTTCAGGATTTCTAAACGTGGTATACCAGATAGCGCCAATGAACAGGAGGGTCAGTATAATGCCGGGCAGAATACCTGCCATGAACAGGCGCCCGATCGACTGCTCGGTCAGAATGGCATAGATGATCATGCCGCCTGACGGTGGAATCAGAAATCCCAACGTCCCCCCAGCCGCTACCGCGCCGGTAGACAGTGAATTGGCATAGTTAAAGCGTTTCATCTCAGGCAACGCCACCCGCCCCATGGTCACTGCGGACGCCAGAGAGGAGCCGGACAGTGCAGCGAATCCCGCACAGGCCGCCACTGTGGCCGACGCCAGTCCACCTTTACGGTGTCCCATCCAGCTGTATGCGGCGGCGAACAAGTCGGTGCTCATACCGGAGATCCCTGCCAGGTTACCCATGAGAATAAACAACGGAATCACTATCAGGTTGTATTCGGTTGCAACCTGCATTGCCTCCCCGGACATGGAGGACAAACCAGGTATCATACCGTTGATAACGATTGTGCCTACCAAACCAACCAACAGCATAGAAAGGGCTACCGGCATACGGATAGCCAACAAAGTAAACAGCGAACCAAGACCCAGAACGCCTACGGCAGTTTCAGTCATAAATGCCTCCTCAATCAGCTGCGCAGTCGAGTCACTACGCCCCGTGTTGCCAACAACAGGGACTCAGCCAGCAAAACCAGGCTATATAGCGCCATACCCGCAGCCAGCACGTAGTAGAAGTTTTCGTAAGAGATCAGTAGCAGCTGGGTCGCTTCACCGAACATAACGGACATAATTCCGGTTTCAATCAGTCTCCATGCCAGCACCCCAACCAGCACGGCACCGACCAGTCGCACCAACAGCAAGGACCAACGGGCAAAGTGAGGATTCATCTTCTGTTCGAAGAGTTCGATTTCGATATGCGCACCGCTACGACCACCAAAGGCGGTAGAAAACGCAACGATCAATAATAGAGTGAGTTGAAGCAGATCCTGAGCACCGAAGATCGGACTGTTGAAGAGATAACGCATCACCACGTCGCTCACCGTCAATCCCATGAGAAATAGAATCGACACCCCACCACCGATCAGGGTGATCCACTTAATACATTTATCGAGACAGTCTAGCCAACCTACCTGCGCTCTTTGTGAAGTTTCCATATATTGCTCCTATGGAACGGTGAGATCCCGGCAACCGCACGGGATCTCTGTATTGCAGGTAAGAGATTAGGAGTTGATGTCGTTGTAGACTTCTTTCGCATTTGGCAAGCCTTGAGCTTTCATATTCTCAAAGACCTTTTCCAAGCCACGTTTCACCGCGTCATCCATCTTCTGACGTTCTTCATCAGATATGGTGATCCACTCAAACTTATCTGATTTCTGCTTCATCATTTCCAGGGATTTAGCATCAGTATCATCAAAGCTGATTGCACCACGCAGCGACAGCGCTTCACCGGCCAGTTCATCAATAATGGTACGGTGTTTCTCAGGCAGCTTTGCGTATGAGTTTTTGTTCATTGCCAAGAAAAACGCGGTATGTGCAACCGGAATGTTATCAATCCAGTATTTGGAAACATCCAACAGATTCCATGGTGCGACCATGTTGTTTGCTGTCGCGGTAACCGCATCAACGGTACCGGTGGAAAGTGCGGTATAGAACTCGGTTACCGGCATCTGAACCGGAACCCCGCCCATCTCTTCAACGATTGGCGTGGTCATCGCTCCGTAGGGAACGTACTTCAATCCCTTAAGGTCCTCTAGCGTACGGATCGCTTTGTCTTTACTGGCCAAACCGATACCAGCAACGGTCCAGAGGCCCAGCAGTTTTACATTTTTGTACTCTGACGCCAGGTGTTTGTCGTACACACCCCACAAACGCTGGGTACTTTCTGCCGCACTATCCGACATCCCCGGCGGGATGATCATCATGGTTTTTGGAAATACCTTAGGCGTATAGGCAGGCAGGCCGAAGGTGATATCCGCCACCCCTTCCAATACACGCTTGTATTGCTGCACCGGTCCAGCGCCCAGCTGACCGGACGGATAAATTTTGACGGTTAACTCACCGTTACTTCGTGATTCCACTTCCTTGGCAAACCAAGTGAAAAGGTTCTTATGCAGGTGGTGTTGCGGAGGAATAAATGTCGCCAGCTTCAGCTCTTGAGCCGACACCGATGACACACCCAGTGACGCAGCCACTGCGGTGGCAATTGTCAGACTACGCAGTTTTTTTATTATTTTCATAGATCGTTCCTCATTATTTTTATTTACGACACAGCATTTAACTTGTTAGCGCACAGACACACTTAAAGCGTTCGCTGCCAATAACGTGCGGGCAGCGAATACCTAAAAATCGAGTTTTTATAAGAAGAGGAGGACACCACAACTAGCTTGTGGCAATATATTTTTCAAATTTAACGAAAGAATGTTTAAACACACGTCTTCGTGTTTTAAGTCACCCGCTTAAAGCTTAGAGCTATACCCTACCCCCTATATCTGCCACCCACGAATTATTCGGGGCCTTATGATTTCGCGATAAGGTTGCTAAACTTTTCCTGGATCAGGTCGTTTTTCTGCAGCACGGTATAGATTTTTTTACTGGTTTTACCCAATGCCTGGACATCACCCAAACCAGGCTTTTCATCATTACTTAATTTAAACTCCCACTCTTCCAACTCAGTATCGAGATACTCGATCAGTTTCTTTGGGCAGCCAGTACAGGGACCATCGCACAATTGAGCGGGCGGAATATCAAAAGGAATAACCTCCCTTACCTGTCCGATAAGGTTGGACATTGCGGTTGTTGTATCCGGTTTTAAGCGAACTGCCCGTCCTTTTTCTTTTGTCTCCATACAAACCTCCCGCAGACTTGAAAACGAAATAAATTGATCACATGAAGCTGGGCTCAAGCTACGAGGATATCGTCACAGATACCTCCTACAGCAACCAGGCACCAGAGCAATGAATGGCTTTTTGTACGAGTAGAACCCCGAGCTCAGCGATGGCATCACTTAGCGTCAGGGTTCCCAATGGGACAGTGGATCAGATGCCCATTTTCAGCATCATGCCACCTGTAACGGCACCACCATCAACAGGCAACACAGCACCGTTGACCCAGATAGCATCTTCGGATGCTAGAAATACGCTCGCCAGAGCGATGTTCTCAGGGGTCGCCGCGCCAAATTTCTCCACGCGCTGCTTGGACTCTTCACCGAAGCTGTTCAGGAAGTCACCCATAATTGGCGTATCCACTGCTGCAGGTGCTACCGCATTTACGCGGATGCCACGATCTTTCCAACGACTGGACACTTTCATCGTCCAAACAGAAAGCAGCTGCTTACTAAACGGATAAGCCGCGCTATTATCCAGACCATCGTTGCCAATCCCATGGTCGGCAACAAATCCTTCAACATCGTCGATATTGTTCAGCGCCAGAAAGGCTTTAATGTTTTCAATATTGGTCGGCCAGCCAGTACCAGTACCAGAAGACATATTTACGATCGCTGCACCATCTTTAAGCTTGTCGATCATTTTCTCGGTAAAGTATCGCAGGCCAAAGAAGTTAATTTTTAATACGTCTACGGCGGAGAAACGAGGCGAAGGTGCAACACCGGCAATATTGAACAGAGCATCAATCCCAGACGGCAGCTTTTCAACTGCCTGATCAATAGAATCCAGCGAACCCTGATTAAAAGCAACAAACTGATCAACACTACTCGCAGCAGGCTCGTTAATATCCATTCCAATAACCTTGGCGCCGCGACGCTTAAGCAGTGCAACGCAGGCCGCACCAATACCCGAAGATGCGCCGGTCACAACGATGGTTTTATTATCAAAGCTCATAATCAAACTCCGTGAATTCTTATTTGGTTGTTACACGCAGCCCGAATAACACGGGCTGTTATTTTTTGGTCACTGAAATCGCGATATGTGAGTCAGTTAAATCCTGTTCGTATTTCAGTGCAGCATCAGACAAACGTCTCAGCGAATAGGAGAATAAAAAGGGCTTCCTGCCCAAAATAGTCCACTCACTTGTCACCCTATGACCCCTGTGGACCGATGCATTTGCCTCACAATCAGTATCTCGACTCCTCACGCATCAATAAACCGGGTTGCTTTCATAATATTTATCTGTTTTTTCGATCAATGATCCTGGGTTCCATCCCCACCCTTAGAGGCCGGTGCTTTACTGCGATCCAGCTTTAAGGCACTGAACCCTTTACCCTGCGTAAAATAGTGCTTATATCGGAATATATAGTTGATTAGCGTCGCCACGGCTAAAACGATCAGCGCATTGACCATCACCGGTTGAAAAACAAAGCCATAGCCAAGCTGTTGAATCGAATCCCCCCCTAAAACAGCAACCATTGCAGTCGCCCCACCTGGCGGGTGGACACAGCGCATAAAAGTCATTGCTACCATCGCAAACCCTACGGCAAGCGCGGCGGCCAGCAACGGATCCGGAACAAACTTGGCGCTACTGACTCCCACAAAAGCGGATACCATATGGCCTCCAAACACAGGCCAGGATTTACTAAACGGCCCATCAGGAAGGGTAAACAGCAACACTGCCGTGGCCCCCATGGATGCGACCACCATCGTCGCCCCCTGAAGCTCAAGCAGCGAATTGCTAATCCATAGCAACGCATATATCCCAACGACAATCCCGACAACCGTTTGCAAACGCTGACAGCGACCAGCGCCAGCGCCTTTTTGCGCTTGTATGTGCTGCATTAATTTTTCGCAGGTTCCACTCATAGCGTCTCCCAATCCATCACAAATAGTGCATGGATACTGGTATTTGGAATCTGAATTACGAGTTAGAGTGTTATCAATCGATTTCGCTAACTGCAGCCCTAAACGATTTGAGCAACTTGATGAAAATCCAACCGTGGACCTCGAGGGTAGTAACCGCTGTCTGTGCCGTATCCCAGGTTAACGATGAAGTTCACTTTCCATTTTCCGTCAGGAAAGAATTCCGCATTCACTTTGTCAGCATCGAATCCACTCATCGCGCCGCAGTCTAAGCCCAGCGCCCTTGCCGCAAGCATTAGGTAGGCACCCTGCAATGAGCTATTACGTAACGCGGTTTCTTTCGCCAACCCTTCGTTCTGCATAAACAAAGGCTTGGCATCGTACGGCTTGAACTGGGTCGGCAGGTGCTCGTAAAACTCCGTATCAGATGCAATCAGTACAGACACCGGTGCCCCCTTGGTCTTTTCAAGATTGCTAGCTTTCATAGCCGGAAGCAGTCGTTCCTTCGCCTCAGGACTGCGTAAAAACAGATAACGCGCAGGTTGCGTATTCATTGAGGTCGGCCCCCATTTAAGGAGATCGTAAAGGGCCTGGATCGCTTCATCGCTTACGGCCTCTTCTGTGAATTGGTTATAGCTACGAGCCGTCAGGAACAGTTGGTCTAGGGCGTGCTGATCTAGAATAGTTTTCATATGGCACTCTCATTGGCAGTGTTGGGTTGATGCTGGGCTAGCGCTGGGTTAGTGCTGTCGATAACTCACGATGCGTAAGTTGGGAGAGATGCAGACATCAGTACTCAGTTGGCTACTAATAACTGATGTCTGTTTTAAAGGGGGCGCTACTTCCAGTGGCGTAGTTCTATGATGAGGCCATCCGGATCTCTGATTTCGGCACGAATTGAATTACCCAAATCTACCGGCCCCCAAGTGACCTCAATGCCTTTGCCTTTGAGTAAATTCACCGCCTCGGACATATCCTCCACTTCGAGAGCAATAGCGCGATATCCTACTTGCCAGGCTGCTTCCGATTTTTCTGCAGGATTATCTACGGCAATCACCTCAATCACCGTATCGCCAAGAGCCAGGTAATTAACCTCTTTCATTGGCGGCGCTTTTACTTCATTTCGGCTACGGATCTCAAAGCCAAACGCGTTCACATAGAACTCAATTGTCTTCTCCGCATCTGTGGGCACAATCTCTACGTGGTCAACTCTTTTAAACATGATAAAAACCTCAACGACGGACATAAGGCTCCCAATTCACCCGGCTTCAGCGGGTGAATAACGGAGCCTCATGAACGTAGGCTTATTAACGATTTGAGTAATCAGACAAAGCTTGGAAGTTTGCTGACAGCCCGCTTACAGCAGCCAGTCTTTTGGTCCCGAAATGGAGTGAGGTTCCTGGAACGCCCTAACACCTTCAAAGCCTAGATTGCGGCCGATACCGCTGTGCTTGAAGCCACCAAATGGCGCGCGAGGATCCTGCGCCATCGGGCCATGACCATTGAGATAGGTGTACCCAGCCTCTATCTGACGGGCCACCTTGACAGCCTGCTCAGGATCTTCGGTCCAGACCGAAGAACAAAGCCCAAACTCCGAGTCATTAGCCCAGGTAACCGCCTGATCGATGGTATCGAATGGAATAATCGGTACAGCTGGGCCGAACTGCTCTTCGCGGACAATGCGTAAGCTAGGATCCGGGTCCAGCACCAGCGTTGGCTTCTGGAAGTAACCCTGTTCATACAGGGCCTGATCCGGCACCTCACCCAGTTCAAGCACCTGAGCGCCTGCATTTTTTGCTTCTTCGATCATCCCCACCACAACGTCAAGCTGACCTTTGTTATTAACCGGCCCCATTGTGGTTTCCGGCAGCATACCGTCACCGACTACTTGCTTGGAGGCTACGGCAATCAAGCCATCCACCAGCTCCTGATAACGTGAGCGATGAACATAAATCCGCTTCAAGGCCATACATGTCTGACCGGAGGACAAAAATACCCCTAGATACATGCGATTCAGAGCCGCCTCATCCAGCAGCGCATCTTCTAACACCAAACCGGCATCGTTACCGCCCAGCTCCAGAGTGACTGGAGTCAGGTTGTCGGCAGCAAGTTTCATGACATGCTTGCCAACCTCTACACTGCCGGTGAAATTAATCGCACTTACCGACGGATGACTCAGCAGAGGATCGCCAATTTTGGACGACGAACCGGTAATGACATTGATAACGCCCGGCGGCAGCATCTCTGCCATCAGGCTGACTGTCAGAGTTGTCGCCATAGAGGAAGATTGAGCAGGTTTGATCACCACTGTATTACCCGCGATCAGGGCCTGCGGTAGCTTGGCACCAAGAATGGAAACCGGCCAGTTCCAAGGCACCACCAACGCTGCAACACCACGGGCCTGACGGGTAATAATGGTGTCGAACGGTGCTCCTGACAGGGTTTCGTCTTCTGACAAGCGATCAGCATAGGCCGCCACGTGGCGAAAACGATCGCTGATACGGGTCATCTCCAGGACCGCTTCACGGCGAATCTTCCCATGCTCGCGAGTAAACAGATCCACCCGGGCTTCCAGCGCGTCCTGATTGGCCATCAAATGGTCTGCAATTTTGTTCAGGTAATCCGCTCGCTCCTGATAACTCAGCGCTGCCCAGGCTGGGAAAGCATCCTTAGCTGCAGCGCACGCGATATCGACATCCTCGGTACCTGCACTGGCGGCATATCCAACCAGTTCAGATGGGCGAGCAGGATTGTAGAGTTCATATTTTTCACCGGACACAGCATCACGATACTGGCCATTAATATAGAGTTGGGTTTGGACTGGAGTAATTTGTGTTGTCATAGTGCTATGCCTTTGGCGCCTTATTGTTATTTATTTAAGCTTAATTTCTGACCGGTCACTGGCCAGCATCAACACAGGCAATCTGAGGGCTTTAAAAGGCGATAAAGCACAATCTGAACTCCAACCAGAAAGACCGGCTTCAGATTCAGAGTTGATTGCCATGATCGAGGTGTTCGTTCCCGCCCCGTCGTCGGTGCGGGAACTGATAGCGTTTAAGTTTTATTACATGCGCTGGAAAGCTCTAAAGCGCGGCTGTAGATCTTACGTGCCGGCAATCCTCTGGCTTCCAGCTCGGACAGGTAGCCCTCGCTGGCAGTGTCCAGAATCGATTTCCAGGCTGGATCTTCGCTATCGATGGACACGATATTGTGGCCTTGGGCTTTTGCCTGTGCGCGACCTTTAACATCCAGTTCGTCATATACCTTGCCGGCGATTTTGGACCATTCACTGCCTGAGTTATTGTCGATAACCTGTTTCAGATCGTCAGGCAGACGGTCATAAACGTTTTTGTTCATAGTGACGGCAAACGCGAGGGAATACAGACCACCCACTTCAGTGTGCGCATTGCTCAGCTCATTCAAGCGAAACACCAACGCCGCTTGCCAAGGAATTGCCACGCCATCAATGACACCACGCTGCAGCGCCTGATATACATGAGGTGCCGGCATGCCTACAGGTTGAGCACCCAGGCCTTCCAGCAACTTGCCTACCACTGCAGTCGGGCGACGAATACGCAAGCCCGCCAGATCTTCGGGTGATTGGATGGATTTTTCTTTGGTATGAATCAGCCCCTGCCCGTGGGTGAACAGGAACAACGGCTTGGTGTCCTTGTACTCACTGCTGATCAGGTTCTCGTCATATAACGACTGGAGCACACAAGAGCCGTGCTCTGCATTCTTTACGATACCGGGCAATTCAACGATCTGGGATAGCGGGAAGCGGTTTGCGGTATATCCCTGAATGACAAAGGCAACATCGGCGATGTTATGTTCTACCGCTTCGTACTGCTTTGGCGCTTTCGCGAGGCCACCGGCCGGATAAATTTCGACATTAATACGACCATCCGATTCTTTGGCGACTTTGTCCGCCCAAACCTGGATGATCTTTGTATGCTGGCTGGCTACTGCCGGCAGAAAGTGGGAAAAACGCAGTGTGACTTCAGCTGCAGTGGCAGACGTCAGGGGAGTCAATGCCGTAGCAACTGACAGCATTAAGCCTAGAACCACTTTTTTCATAGTGAATACCTCAACATTTTTATTGTTCTATTTTGAGATTTATTTTGGCCCTACCCCCGCACCGCAGAGGCAGGACCGAACAGGTAAGATAACCGGTTGTATGTGAAAGCCCCTGCAGCCTAACTGATGAGCAATCTATCAGTCCGGCTATCGTGGCAAGCCATGACTAAAGACGCTCAGGCATCTTCCATCAGGGTCAGACCCATACCAGTCAGCATTGGCAGGTAGTAGTTACGGTGAATCTTGTTGACTTCCGGAGTCAGCGCACCGCGCATCGTCAACCACATCATCATTTCCACCGCTTCCGCTCCGCCACGCTCCATCCACTCGTCATGAGGAATGTCCAGCAAGCTTTCCGGATCGTCTTCAATCCGATCCAAGAACTCGAGATCCCAGGCCTCGTTCATATGACCAAAACGGTTGCCGTGTAGCTGATGAGACAGCCCGCCGGTGCCCAGAATCGCCACACGTGCATCTTCAGGATAGGATTCAACCGCTTTACGTAGCGCATGACCCAGTTTCCAGAGACGACGCGGCGTTGGCAGTGGATGCTGCAGCACGTTAACGGCGAAAGGGATCGTTTTAACACTCCAGTCAGGATCGTGATCGAACAGCAGCGGGTGCGGTGCCAACAAGCCATGATCCATCACCATTTCCTGACACACAGTCAGGTCAAACTCGCTTTCTAACACCAGGGAGTTGGCGATATGCCAGGACAGATCGGTGTCACCTTTTACCGAAGGAAGGTCTCGGATACCGAAGCTCTCGTCACCGATTGGATATTCATCGGCTGCGCCCAGTGCGAAGGTTGGGTACTTGTCGTAGAAAAAGTCAGTACCATGATCGTTGTAAATAACAATGGCGTGGGTTACACCAGCTTCTTTCAGCCACGCTTTAACCGGCTTATAACCATCAAACAGGGGCTTCCATTCCGGTTTCTCCTGTTGCTTCGTATCGTAGGCCACACCGATCGAAGGGACGTGCGATGTACCAATGCCTGCAACTATTTTTCCCATGTTTCGCTCCACTTATTCTGTTACTTGATAGCAGCTACGCATGCTGCTTAAGTATTTTCTTTTAATGCCACGTTGCGGGTTGCCATAAACTCTTCCAGAGTCTCACCGCGCTGCTGTGCGCCAAGGGACGCCAGACCTGCGCCGGTGACAGAGCCCAGTTTCAACAACATGTAGATACTGCCGCCGCCCTGTTCGATCAGGCTCTTCACATCGCCTTCAAGCACCTTGCTCTTTTCCCACTCGGATAGACCACAGCTATCCATGTAGGCGACCGGGTCAGCCAGATAAGCATCGCGATTCTTTTTCTCGTTCAGGGAGTAAGCGAAGCGGTTAAGTTTCAGGCCTTGCTTTGAACGCTGGCCGGTAAACACAAATGTGCCTGGAATATGGTCAACGTATTTAGATTTGTTGCTCATGATTTACCATCCTCAGTTTAAAAATTAGAAGGATGTGGCCCTGCAACACTGCGAACCAGATATCAGGTCGCAGGAGCCACACAAGCTTAAAGCTCAGGCCAGTAGGCGTAAGGCAGACCGGTATGCTGCTTGGCATAGAGGATCTGGGCCGTTTCATCGGTCACAAAGAACTCCATTTCAGCCTCCTGCATGCGGCGCTCAAACGGATTGTGTTCAGGGAAAATGTGGTATTTCGCTGTGTTCGCCCAGGAGAAACGCTGGGTTTGAATATTGCGCGCCAGCGCCACATCCGCGTACTCACCCAGAATCTTGCTGTCATCCTTGGTGTAGTGCTGAATCAGGCCAGCGGACAATACGCTCACGTCGGCAAAAGCAGAGTTAAGCCCCTTGGCACCCGTTGGCGGCACGATGTGGGACGCATCACCCACCAGGAACAGTCGGCCGTGGGCAGTTGGGTCGGCGAAGAAGCTACGCAGCGGAGTAACGTCTTTCTGGATAATTTTGCCGCGTTTCAGCTCCCAACCCGGTGCACCCAGACGCGCTTCCAGCTCATCCCAGATACGGTCGTCCGGCCACAGGCTCAGGTCCTCATCCAGTTCACACTGCAGATAGAAACGCTGCAGTTGAGGAGTGCGCATACTGTGCAGCGCAAAACCTCGCTCATTGTGTGCAAACAGCGCCACATCAGATGACTGAGGACCTTCAGCCATCACGCCCAACCAACCGAATGGATAAACTTTTTCATAGGTGTTGAGCACATCAGACGGCATTGCTTTACGGGAAGCGCCGTGGAAGCCATCACAACCAATAACAAAGTCGCAGGTTACTTCCTTCGCCACACCATTTTCAGTGT
>SBGI01000108.1 GCA_006227015.1 Gammaproteobacteria bacterium | reverse complement strand
TCAGATTCTTCATAATAACGCTCAACGGGTTAATCTGAAGTTTTGACCACACTGAAGCGGCGGTGTTCATGCACCGGCATTTTTTGTCTGAGCTTACGTAAATAGTTGAGGTTAATGTCGGCACTGACCACGCCCGGGCCGTCCGCCATATCGGACAACACTACGCCCCAAGGATCAATAATCGCAGACCCACCCCAAGTGGGGCGCTTCTCGTGAAAACGATCGCCCATATTCGCCCCCACCACATAGCAGAGGTTTTCCACCGCCCGTGCCCGCAGCAACAGCTCCCAGTGTGGTTCGCCAGTGACCGCGGTAAAGGCTGAGGGCACCAGAAGAATCTCGGCGCCTTCTGCCGCCAGGTAACGGTAAAGCTCGGGAAAACGCAGGTCGTAACAAACCGTCAGCCCAAGCTTGCCAAACGGGGTGTCAACCACCACCGGTTCGCTGCCGTGACGATAGTCGTCCGACTCCCGGTAACTGCCTTTGGCATCTGCCACATCCACGTCAAACAGATGGATTTTCTGATAGCTGGCGACTTCCTCTCCCTGCGCATTAACTACAAAGCAGGTGGCCGCTGCGCGCTTGTCTCCGCTGCCGTCCTGGTTGCCATCTTGATTGATCGCCACTGGAATAGTGCCGCCCACCAGCCAGACACCATGATGCCGGGCCATACGCGCCAGAAACTGCCGGGCCGGGCCGGAAGCATCGCTTTCGGTTTTGGCAATCTGATCAATGTCGCGGCAACCATGGTAGGCAAAATACTCGGGGAGAACCAGCAACTCCGCGCCCTGTCCTGCCGCCTGCTCAATCAGCGCTGCCGCCTGCTGCAGATTGCTCTCCAGGCTGCCACCACTGGTCATTTGAATTGCAGCAATACAGCTCATTTTTTGTCTGTACCACCGTCGCTGAAGATTCTCTCCACATCCACTTCGGGGTCATCCCACGGGCCGGTAATGTGATAACTGATGCTCGACAGTTTATCGACCTGTTTCTCGAAAATCTTGCCGGTGATATAGACCCCTGCTGCAGCGGGCAGACCACCCACCAGCGCTGCCACCCAGGGTAGATTGGTGCCCACCGGCAAAGTAGTTACCAGAATCGCATCAATGTCCTCGCGGACAAGATTAGCGGTACCGTTCATCTTGAAACGGCCGGAGGGCATTTTAACCACCAGCGGCGGATCAAAACTCATGTTGCCGGCGTTGAAGACCAAGCCGCCCTGCATCTCGTCAAAACTCATCCCTTTCTCGAAAAGATCGGAAAAATCGAGGCTCAGGCGGCGTAACCAGTTATCGAAATTAAACAGGCTGATCAGCCTTAGCATCGCATTGGCAGCGCCCGCAGGGGATTTGAAGAAGCGCCCTTTTTCCACCTGCAAGGACATCGCGCCATTAAGCTGCGATGGTTTAATCTCCCAGGGTTTGCCAGGCCAGCCCAGGTCTGCGAAGAAATGGGCATCCTTGCTTTCCAGCGCTGCCGGTGTACCCCAGGCTTCCATTACGTCACCCACATCTCCGGCCTGCAACAGGCCGCTAAACTGACTGTAGTGAACTCCCGCCTGCCGCTCCCACAGCAGTGTGGTATCGACATCCTTACTGCCCAGGCGCAAGCCTTTCAGGTTGGCATCAATCCCCGAAAACAATACGCCATGCGGGGTTGGCTCGGAACGAAATCTCGCGTAACCGAAGTGGGAATCTCCCACGGAGAAATCCTGAATGGAGGCTTCCATGAGCGGGAAGCTGGCAGGGTCCACATCCTGTTCCCCACTGCCATCCTCGGGGGGAGACGGCAACCCCAGCTTCTCGAGATCCAGTCTGATTGGCCGCGCCGTGTCTGTGGGGACCAGCGCCTGCCCTGCAGCCTCGTTACTGACCAGCACCACTTGCCAGTCGCCATTCAAATAGCGGCCACTGGCAACCGCCCCGGTGAGCTCGAGGCCGGCCACTTCCAGGCTGGCGATACGCCCGTCAAACAGGATTTTCAAGGCATGGTCCGGACTGGTTTTTTCACCCACCAACTCGGCAAAGTAGGGGGTCCACTCCGTAAGGGAGAAGTGCTCCATTTCACCGGTAATGCGGAATTGGCCCTCTCCCGGCAACTCCGCATCCTCGCTGTAGACAGCCAGCAGGCTGCGGCGCAACGATCCGCTGCGTAGCTGCAAGTGTGCGCTGACACCCCCTTCTGCCGTAATCTGGATATCCTGATAATCACTGATGGACACGTCTACCTGGATATCCCTGGGGGCTGATGCCGCCTTCGCAAAGGGTACGGGCAAGTCAATAGTCGCCCCCTGCAGCTGGCTGTTGACCTGTAAATGGATGGGGGTCTTGCTGTCCAGCAGGGGCACATTCAATCGTGCATCCACATTGGTTTTACCCTGCAGAATGCGCTTGGAATCCAGTTTGATAAAATCACTCAGAGCCCGCATGTCCAGTTGCCCGCGGCCACTGACCTTCAGACTATCCTTGCCCGTGGCGATATCCGCCTCCACCGGCTCGTCCCAGAACTGTCCCTGCAACCCGGAGGCATACAACCCTTTATCATCGCGATAGCTCAGCCTGCCGCGCAACTGGGTAAAGTTGATATCCGTATCCGGCAAGCCGAGGTAGGCATCACTCAGATCCACATCGACTGCATAAGCTCCTTCCGTACCATCCCTGGATAGCGGGATACGCAGATCCAGATCAATCTTTGTGGGACCGGAAATATCCCAATTGGCCACACCGGCCACCCGGGAGCGCAACGGCGACTGCGCCAACACCGCCACCGCCTCGCCGGCATCGGCTACGACATCCGCCTTGACGTAAAGCAGTTGCCCGGTTTCGCCCGGTGATGGCCGCAACAGCACTTCGCCACTTTTGACGCGGGTATTGCCTAGGGTGCCCCCGTAGATATTCACGTTCAGTTCGCCATTATCCAGCGTCATGGCACTACTGAGGTGTTCCAGTGGCGGCCAGTCTGGCTGGAATTGCAAACTGCCATCGGCAACACGCACGTAAAGCTGGATGGATCGCTCCCCTCTTTCGCTTCCAACCAGGGGGCCTCGCCAGACAAAACCCACTTCCGGAACAGATATCTCGCCCAGCGCACTATCGAGCCAGTCCAGCAGCCCCGGGTTGAGGGTTTTGGGCAGATAACGGTGACGAGAGCTGCTGTGGGTGTCACGCACCCCAACCATCAGGTACATCTCCGGCTTCAATTCAGGCCGGCCTATGGGAATATCCAGGTAGAGATGAGCATTGCCGTCGCCCTCTTCTCCGCCCATGTCGATCCTGCCACTGGCAATTTTCAACAGGTGATTGTCCACGTCCCAGAGCCAGCGCAGCTGCCCACGAAAGCTGCTGTGCTCCATATAATCGTCAAACACTTTGGGGTAATACAATGCCAGGCCCTCAGGGCTGTCCAGCTCCAGCAGCCCGCTGGCATTAAGGGTCTCAACATAACCATTCAGATGGCGTGCCCCGGGTGCTCCCCGCCAGGACTGGATAGCCACATCGTTCAGATTGGCGCGCAGTTCCACCTGTGGGTTTTCGCCGTCGAGGTCGAGGTCGAGATGCACGGACCGCAAGGCGCCACTGGGCTGCAAATCCATGAGTATTTGCTCCAGTTTTGGCGAGGCGAGTCCCGTCTGCATCATCAGGTCGTCCACCAGCGACAGGTTCACCTGGCTCAATGCAATGGAACCCTTGCCCCAAAGCGCCCCCACTTTCTGTTCATAGTTGACCGTTAAGGGCTCAATCGCCACATCACCCCAGTCAAAATCCAGTTCCTGCAGGCGCAGGCCCCAGCTTTCACCGGGGTCAAACCAGCCGGTGATATCTGTTTTAAATTGCCTGACCGGCGGCACATCTTCCAACCAGTTAAGGGGAATTTCAGCAGCGGATATCCGGCCTACCAGTTCGGCCTTGCCGCCCTTGGTCAGGTCGATCCAGATATCGCCTTCGATGTCGGTCTCAATATCCCCAACCCGCTCCACCAAGTCGGGGAACCAGCTTTTGGCCAAGGCGCTGAAGGAGCCGCTGAGGTCAACGCGGTTAATGCTCAGGTATCCGGCAGCCTTGAGTTTTTCCAGGTTGGCCGGGTTGCCCTCTGCTTCCACTATCAGGCTGGCTGCCTGTTCATGGCCCGTGAGGCTCAAGCCGGCCATCAACCGGTGAAAGTTACCGCTGTTTTCCAGCAGAATATCCCGGCCTTCGAGACTCGCTTCAGTACCGGAATAAAAATTCAGGTCAGCGGTGATCTTGTCCACCCCCAGCAAGTCACTGTCAAATAGCATTTTCAGAAGTGCGCCGTAATCTTTTTCCGGCTGCTTTTCCGGGATAGAGAGATTACTGATCGACCAGCCTCCGCTGGCATCCTCCTGCAGCGACAACCGCACACCACCAATCCACAGTTCCCGCCACACCAGTTGTCTTGCCAGCACACTGCGCAGCAAGTCCACTTCCAGGGTAATGCGTTCCAGCTGAATCGCCGGCTCAGAGGCCCCCGGACTGCGTATCGAGAGGTTCAACGCGGTGATCCTGGGTTTCAAACGGCGCCAGTCACCCAGCATCTGCTGGCTCTCCACCTGCAGCCCGAGCTTTTCCGAAGCGAAGTAATTGATCTCGCTGCGATAATTATTGAGGCTGCCGATGGTTTCGCGCCCTAGAGACACGAGCACGGCAATGGCGATGACTGACAGGGCAGCCAGCATCAACAAGCGTCTGGTCAGGAATCTCAGAACCCGTTTGCCGTTCAAAACCCGCTCCGAGCAAAGGCTTTAGTGTGGGGAAATCTCATGCTGTCTGCCAAGTCCTTGGAAGCATACATTTCAGGTGGTTGAAATGTGCCATGGCGCCCATGATACGCGAGCAGCATAAAAATAAAATAACGGGCATAAGGCCTCAAAAATTCTGAATTGAACCGTGGTGCTATATCGGAATAATGTCGTATTGATCGCGGCTATACATAGACTCCACCCGGAACTGAATAGTTCGACCCACAAACCCTTCCAGGTCGGCCACATAGGCTGAATCCTCGTCCAATAGGCGATCGATCACCACCGGTGCAGCCAGGACCAGAAACCCCTCGCACTCGAAAGCTCGCGCCTCGCGTAGAATCTCACGAAGGATTTCATAGCAGATGGTCTCTGCCGATTTCAGGCTACCCTTGCCGTCACACACGGGGCAGGCCTCACACAACAACTGGCCCAGACTCTCGCTGGTGCGTTTGCGGGTCATTTCGACCAGGCCCAGTTCGGAGACGCTGGCAATGGCCGTTTTTGCACGATCGCGGGACAGGGCTTTTTCCAACGCCCGCAATACCTGTCGCCGGTGTTCCGGGTCCTGCATATCAATAAAATCGATAATGATAATGCCGCCCAGGTTGCGCAGCCGCAGCTGCCGGGCAATGGTCGCGGTGGCTTCCAGGTTGGTTTTGAAAATGGTCTCTTCCAGGTTGCGCTTGCCGACAAAGGCGCCGGTATTGATATCGATTGTGGTCATTGCCTCGGTCTGCTCAATGACCAGATAACCCCCGGATTTCAGCGACACTTTTTTCTCAAGGGCACGGCTGATTTCATCTTCCACCCCGTAGAGGTAAAACAGTGGCCGGTCTGCCGAATAGCATTCGATCAGGCCTACCATATCCGGATTGAACTGCGCGGCGAAATCACACAACTTGGCATAGGCTTCACCCGAATCTACCCGTACTTTCTCCACCAATGGCTGAGGCATGTCGCGCATGGCGCGCAGGTAGAGCGGCAGGTCCTCGTAAACTGTCGCCGGCGCCTGTAACTGTCCAGCTTTCTCGTGCACGTGAGCCCACAGGCGGTGCAGAAACTGGATGTCTTTGCCGAGTTCCTCAACATCAACTCCTTCGGCAGCGGTGCGAATAATATATCCGCCACCGGATTCCATACCTGCAAGCGCCTGCTCCATACCACCGATCAGACGTTCGCGCTCTACTTCATCCTCAATGCGCTGGGAGATCCCCAGGTGATCAACTTCCGGCATATACACCAGGTAACGGGATGACACGGTCAGGCGTGTAGAGAGCCTTGCCCCCTTGGTGCTGATGGGGTCCTTGATGACCTGTACCACCACCGACTGGCCTTCGCGGAGACACTGAACAATGTCCCATGTCGCCCCGGCCTCACCCGCGGCTGATGGTTTGTGAATATCATCCACGTGGATAAAGCCGGCCTTCTCGAGGCCAATATCCACAAAAGCCGCCTGCATACCCGGCAAGACGCGCACTACTTTTCCCTTGTAGATATTGCCGACAATGCCACGACTGGTCGCACGCTCCACCATCACATCCTGGAGTACACCGTTTTCCACCAGTGCCACCCGGGTTTCCATGGGAGTGATATTAATGAGAATTTCCGAACTCATACGGACATCCACCAGGACAAGCCAAAGTCAGATAATAACTCGCAGGTCTCTGCCAGTGGCAGCCCCACCACCCCCGAGTAACTGCCATGAATCGCTGTAATAAACACCGCGCCGTAGCCCTGAATACCATAGCCACCGGCCTTGTCAGCGGGCTCGCCAGTTTCCCAGTATCGCTGTCGCTCCGCTTCGTCGATTGCCCTGAATCGCACCTCGGTTTCCGACAGACGGGATTCACAGCGGGACGCATTGCATAACGCTACCGCAGACAGCACCCGGTGGCTTCTGTCAGACAGGCGCTCCAGCATGGCCACGGCCTCCTCCCGGTTACCCGGCTTGCCAAAGATTTCGCCCTCACATACCACGGTGGTATCCGCCGCCAAGACCGGCCTTCCCTGTTCACGGCTGGCACTCCAACCAGCCCTAGCTTTTTCCAGCGCCATTCTCACCACGTAGTGCTCCGGCAATTCTCCTGGCAAGGGGGTTTCATCGAGATGGACCGGGGCGACCAGAAACCGGCAACCGATTTGCTGCAACAGCTCCCGCCGTCGCGGCGAGGCTGAGGCCAAAACAAACTGGGGGTTGGTATCAGTGGGTACCATGGCTACCTGTGTCTCCCGGCTTTTAACTCAGGATGAGGAGATTTCTTCATCTTCGTATGCCTCGGATGTACCAAATTTGGCCAATACCCAGACCAGCAGGGGCCAGATCAGCAACGAAGACACTGCCGGCGCCATCACCAGATCACCCTGCCATGTGGGTCGTAGTAATAACGTCGTGCTGTGGGCCAGCAATTGATGCAACAGCACCAGCGGGAACACCAGGAACAGTTGATGAAAAAGGCTCATGTACTGGAAACGCTGTTGCAGCAACCTCAATAGGTAAGCGCAAAGGGCAAAGGACAGCGCATGCCGACCAATCAGTTCACCCATCACCAGATCCAGCCCCAGCCCACACATCCAGGCAAAGGTGATACCGTGGAAAGTTGGCGCCCGGAACAGCCAATAGATCGCGACCAGCAACACAAACTGGGGGCGCCAGTGCGCCACGGCGACTGACAGAGGCAGAATCTGCAACATCAACGCCAGCACCAGGCTGAAGACGCTCCAGAAATAGATAGAGGGATCAGTCTCTTCCAATTTCACCGTCTCCCAGGGTTTCCACTTCGGAAAACAGCAGTAATAAATGACGGCTGCGATCAATGCGCGCGGAGGGCTTCAATTTAACGGACAGGTAGGGTTCACCGACAATATTCTGCACTTCCGTGACCTCACCCACCGGGTATCCCACTGGAAAGCGCCCGCCCAATCCGGAACTGACCAGCTGATCACCCACTACAATATCCATGGTCGGCGGCACGTAGCGCAGAAATAATTCATTGAAATCGCCACTACCTTCAGCGATGGAGCGTGCGCCGTTGCGCAGTGTTTGTACCGGCAGTGCATGGGCCGTATCCGTCACCAGCAGCACCTTACTGCTGCTGCGGTGAACCTCGACCACCTGGCCCATCAGGCCATCGGCATCGAGCAAAGCCTGGCCAACGTAAACACCGTTTTCTTCACCGCGGTTAATAATGATGGTGTGCCGGGTGGGATCCGGCGACACGCCGATCAGCTCGGCCACCAGCACCTGGTCTTTGAGCATTTCAGTGGCATTCAGCAAATTGCGCAGGCGCACATTCTCGGCAACCACTTCCGTGGTGCGCTGCATGCGGCCCTTGAGGATTAACAGTTCAGTGCGCAGCTGCTCGTTCTCCTCTTCAAGCTGCTGTCGGCTCACCACCGATTCATCGCCGAACTCACTCAGGCGGGCAGGAATATTAGTGATCCAGTAGAGAGGCACTGTGGCCTCAGCCACCCATTTGCGGGCGGGCTGAAGCCAGGGCGTAAAACTGTCGATTGCCAGTAGCAGCAGGGACGCGGCCACCAGAAACAGCACTCTACGCCCCGAGGAAGCACCCTTGGAAAACAGGTTTTTGATAGTGACACCCCTTCATTATTGGAGATGTTCCCGGGGCCGGTACACAGACAAACCGGTCAATGTCAGGATGACATGACATCCATACGGCGTTTGTCCATGATTTCCAGCGCCTTACCGCCACCGCGGGCAACACAGGTCAGCGGGTCTTCAGCCACAATCACCGGCAGACCGGTTTCGTGGGTCAGCAGTCGGTCCAGATCGCGCAGTAGCGCGCCGCCACCTGTCAGTACCACACCGGTTTCGGCAATGTCCGATGCCAATTCTGGCGGTGACTGTTCCAGCACCCGCTTGACCGCCTGAACGATGGCCGCCAGAGGCTCCTGCAACGCTTCCAGAATTTCATCACTGTTGAGGGTAAAACTTTTTGGCACACCTTCGGCAAGATTGCGGCCACGCACGTCGATCTCACGCACCTCACTGGCCGGGTAGGCACTGCCAATTTCCATTTTGATGCGCTCGGCCGTGGTATCGCCGATCACGCTGCCATACTTGCGGCGCACGTAGTTGCTGATGGATTCATCAAAACGGTCACCACCGATGCGAACCGAATCGGAAAACACCACGCCGTTCAGAGACAAAATAGCGATCTCGGTGGTACCGCCACCGATATCCACCACCATAGAACCGCAAGCCTCATCTACCGGCATACCGGCACCGATCGCTGCAGCCATCGGCTCTTCGATCAGAAATACCTCACGGGCACCGGCGCTGTAGGCTGATTCGCGAATGGCGCGTTTTTCTACTTCCGTTGCCATACAAGGCACACAGATCAATACACGGGGGCTGGGGGGAATCAGGCTGTGGGAATGCACTTTCTTGATAAAGTGCTGTAGCATTTTTTCTGTCACTTGAAAGTCGGCGATCACGCCGTCTTTCATGGGTCTAATCGCAGTGATATTACCGGGCGTCCGGCCCAGCATACGTTTGGCTTCCACCCCAACGGCTTCCACCACTTTCTGGCCGTGGTGGTGACGAATTGCAACCACGGATGGCTCGTTGAGAACAATGCCCTTGTCACGTACATAAATCAGAGTATTGGCGGTGCCCAAATCAATGGACAGGTCGTTGGAGAAAACACCGCGCAGTCTTTTCAGCATCTATCTTTTCCCTTGTTGGCACAGCACTTCTTCGGGTGCAGGCCGGTGGTTCCGAAAACTCGCGACTCTATCAATCGGAGCAGTTGAGGGCAAGGTTTAAGTCCTTGATCCCGTAGAAAAATCACTATCAAAATGCCGTTTCACAGTACCCCTGCCGAAACGGATGTGGTAACTTACGCCCCCTCATTTTGTCAGGCCGTAAAACCGGTACTGGCCGTCTCTGTCCACAGCGCAGAAACTATACCATGACTATCGAACGTGCAGACATCGAAAAGCTCGCAGAACTGGCGCGCATTGAGCTGAATGAAGCGACCATTACCGAGACCACCCGCAGCATTGCCGACGTGCTGGCCCTGGTGGACCAGTTGCAGGCAGCAGATACCGACGGTGTGGAGCCCATGGCCCATCCAACGGATGCCGTACAACGCCTGCGGCCTGACGAGGTCACCGAAACCAACCAGCGGGATGCCTTTCAGGCCATCGCCCCCGCTACCGAAGAGGGCCTTTACCTGGTCCCCAAAGTGATCGACTGAGGCAACCGATCCATCATGCATAACAAAACCCTTGCCGACATCATTGCCGGCCTGAACAACGGCGACTTCTCCAGCGTGGAGATCACGCAACACTTTCTTGGCCGAATCAAGTCAATGGACGGCCAGTACAACAGCTTTGTGACCGTCACCGAAGATGCGGCGCTGGCCAGTGCCGCAGCGGCCGACCAGCAGCGAGCCACAGGCAACGCCCCCAGCCTGTGCGGCGTACCACTTGCCCACAAGGACATCTTCTGCACCAACGGCGTCCGCACCAGTTGCGGCTCCAAAATGCTCGACAACTTCGTGCCGCCCTACGACGCCACCGTGGTCGACAACTTTTCCCGCGCCGGTGCCATCATGCTGGGTAAAACCAACATGGACGAGTTCGCCATGGGTTCTTCCAACGAGACCAGCTACTACGGTCCGGTAAAAAACCCCTGGGATACCAACTGCGTACCCGGCGGCTCCTCCGGCGGTTCTGCGGCAGCGGTGGCGGCTCGACTGACGCCGGCGGCCACGGCCACTGATACCGGCGGTTCCATTCGCCAACCCGCCGCGCTTTGCGGCATTACCGGCCTGAAACCCACCTACGGACGGGTCTCGCGCTGGGGCATGATTGCCTTTGCCTCCAGTCTCGACCAGGGCGGCCCCATGGCGCGCACCGCCGAAGACTGCGCCCTGATGCTTAACACCATGGCCAGTTTTGACCCCAAGGATTCCACCTCCATAGATCGCCCGGTGCCCGATTACACCGCTGATCTCCAGAATTCCTTACAGGGTTTGAAGGTCGGCGTACCCAAAGAATACTTTAGTGAGGGGCTCAACAGTGGCACCGAACAGGCGGTGCGCGATGCCCTGGCAGAATACGAGAAGCTCGGCGCACAACTGGTGGAAATCAGCCTGCCCCACTCTCACCTTGCGGTACCCGCTTACTACGTGATTGCGCCAGCGGAAGCGTCCGCCAACCTGTCGCGCTTTGACGGCGTGCGATACGGCTACCGCTGCGAAAACCCCAAAGACCTCCGCGACCTCTATATGCGCACAAGGGGCGAAGGCTTTGGCGACGAGGTGAAACGCCGCATTCTGGTGGGCGCCTACTGTCTGTCCGCCGGTTACTACGATGCCTACTACCGCAAGGCTCAGCAGGCGCGCCGCCTGATCAAGCAGGACTTTGTGGACGCCTTCAAAGAGGTGGATGTCATCATGGGTCCCACATCGCCATCACCGGCCTTTGCCTTTGGCGCCAAGGGCGACGACCCGGTGGCCATGTACCTGGAAGATATCTACACCATCGCCACCAACCTGGCGGGCCTGCCCGGCATGTCCGTACCCTGCGGCCTGGTGGACAATAAACCCGTCGGCCTGCAGATTATTGGCGACTACTTCGATGAGGGCCTGATGCTGAATGTGGCGCATCAGTTCCAGCAGGGCACCGACTGGCACCAGCGCACACCGGAGGGCCTTGAATAATGCAATGGGAAACCGTTATCGGCCTTGAAGTGCACGTACAGCTGGCCACCAAATCGAAAATCTTTTCCGGGGCCAGCACCGCTTTTGGTGCGGAACCCAACACTCAGGCCTGCGCCATTGACCTGGCCATGCCCGGCACCCTGCCGGTGCCTAACGAACAGGCCTTCCGCGATGCCATCATGTTCGGCCTGGCCATCGATGCAGACATTGCCCACACCTCCATGTTCGAGCGCAAAAACTATTTTTACCCGGATCTGCCCAAGGCCTACCAGACTACCCAGCTGGAAAAGCCCATTGTTGGTCGCGGCCACGTGGAGATTGAACTGGCAGACGGCAGCAAGAAATCAATCTGCATCCACCACGCGCACCTGGAAGAGGATGCTGGCAAATCCCTGCACGAGGATTTTCATGGCATGTCCGGTATCGACCTGAACCGCGCCGGCACACCGCTGATCGAAATTGTGTCCGAACCGGATATGCGCAGTGCCGAGGAGGCAGTGGCCTTCGCCCGCAAGCTGCACAGTATTGTTACTTCGCTGGGCATCTGCGACGGCAACATGTCCCAAGGCTCTATGCGCTTTGACGTCAATATCTCTGTCCGTCCCGCAGGCAGCGATACCTTCGGCACCCGCACTGA
>SBGI01000152.1 GCA_006227015.1 Gammaproteobacteria bacterium | reverse complement strand
CCGGCTTCGCGCATAATCAGCCCGTAGATTTCCACCACTTGCGGCAGGGTCATTTTCTCAATCGCCGCAATAATCTGTTGGCGTCTGCTGAAGTCATAGTCCCGCAAATCCACACTGCCCCAGTAACGGGCAGACTGCTCCGCAAGGCTCTTGGGCTTTTCCCTGAGACCGGTCAGGATGGCCGCGCGATGCCGCTCAAATTCATCCGCACTGAGAGCGTTCACGACCCCGGTGAAGTCTTCCAAAAATTTATCAATGGCAACTTCCAGAGCCGGCACACCCGCAACTGGCGATTGCACCATCAGACCAAAGCCCGGCACCCGATCCAGCCCCTGATCCACTGCCGCCACCACATAACCGAGCTGCTGCTGGGTTCGCAGGTCATGGAAAAATGGTGCCTTAATCAGTTGCCGTAAAAACAGGAACCGTGCGGTCTCTTCGACACTGTCACTGCGACCCTGGTAATAGCGGAGAATGCCCGCATCCTTATGATCGATGGCCATAGGCACCTGCATTTTTGTACCGGGCAACACCCGGGTAATGCCGCGTTCGGGCCACGGCTTAGACTCGCCACTAGCAATCCTGGCCGCCAGGCTTGCCGCCATCTCTCCAGCTGACTGACTGTCGATATTACCGCTGGCAAACACCTCCAGAAAAACGCCTCGGTAAAGTCCGTCCACAAATTGCTGAAACGCTTCTGGGCTGAAAGCCTCCAGTGCTTCTGCCAGCCTCGACGGCTGCCAGGCATTGATATCCAGCAAGTAACCGGGCTCACGCATCAGTTGCAGGTATGGTGTATCTTTGGCCGCGTTGCGCCAGCGTCGGATCAACTCCTGCCTGAGTCGCTCAATCAGTTCTGCCGACATATCCGGTTTCAACAGACCCTCTGTCACCACATTAACGAGCAGTGGCAATTTGTCATCGAAACCGCTGAACAGCAGGCCGACACCGTCGTCACGACGATTGACCCCGTAACGCAAACCCGCCAGCGCCGCCTCATAACTGGTTTCGTTCAACGTTTCTTCTACCAGACGTACATACAGGTCAGTCATGGCTGCCTGCGCCACGCCGCCATCTCCCACACCCCGGATCGCCACATACAGTTGCGCCTTGGGCACCTGGTAATAGTTATCAGCGTAGTGCCAGAGCCGGTAATACGGACGCGTCTCCAACAGTGCAGGCAAACCGGGCTCGGCCGCTTTTTCTGGGAGCAACAGGTCAAAGTTTTTCGGCACAAAGGGGTTGGCTTCCGGTAGGGAGAGCTGCTTCTGTGCAACAACGCTGTCAGGCAGCGCAGGCACTCTGGTCACACCGTAAGGCACCTGATATTTCTCGGTTACCCTGGCCGTATCGACATCGGGGGCCATCAGCATCACCATGGCATTATCCGGGCTCAGGTATCCGAGTATGCGCTGAAGCAATGACTCATCGTACTGATCCATGCGGTACGGGCCGCGCATCACATCTTCGTATGGATATTCATGCAGACTGGCTGCCAACCCACTGACACGGTTGATCGGATCGCTCAACTCCTTAAAGCGGAACTGCTGGTCCGCCAGCGCGCCCTGCTCCTCAAACCGCCATTGGGCAATACCCCGCTGCCTGACGAGGTCAATCTCCCGATACACCAGAGACAACACCTCGCGCCACTGCTCAAAACCCGCCGGGGTCAGAGCGATGGTGACATCAAAGCTGCTGCCACTGCGATCGGCTATGCCCTCGCCCGCCCGTAGCCCTTCTGCCAGGCCGCGGGATTTGAGCACCTCCAAAAGGCTGCCTTTACCCTCGTGACCAATCAGGTTGGCCAAATATGCCAGTGGCTTCTGCCGGTCAAATTCGTGCATGGCAGGCATGGGGAACGTCAGGGAGAGCTCACGCAATTCACGTACGGGCTGCATGGTTACCAGCAAAGGCAGAGAACCTTGTGCAAACAATGGCTGACCATGAACCGGCTTGTCAGTGTTGAAGTTGGGGACTTCCTGAAAGCGCTCAAGCACCATCGCCTGCAGCTCATCAAGACTGCTTGGCGCCAGCACGACCAGCGCCATGCGGTTTGCCGAGTAGTGGGCCTTATAGAAAGCCAACAGGTCCTGGCGCAATTTGCCGTCACGATCCTCCAGGGTATCGAGATTACCAACACTGAACTTGGACGCGGGGTGTTCGGGGTTTACGACCTGACTGAAGACGTCCATCTGGCGCCGATAATCATTTTTAATGCGCGCCTTGTACTCGGAATGCACGGCATTTTTTTCCCGCTCGACATACTCGGCATTAAACAGTGGCGCCACGAAAAAGCGGGAAAAGCGATCAAGGGCGGATTCAAAACTTGCCGGATTGATATCAAAGAAATAATTGGTGTGTTCAAACGAGGTATAGGCGTTGTGGCGACCACCGTGCTCACTGATAAAGGCCTGATACTCATCCGGCTCGGGGTATCTGTCGGTACCCAGAAACAGCATATGCTCAAGAAAGTGAGCCAATCCTTGCCGTGCAACCGGATCACTGGAGCTGCCGACAAACACATCCAGAGACGCCGCTGCCTTGTCGGCATTCTTATCCGAGATCAGCAGCACCTGCAATTCATTGGGCAACAGCAGATAGCGATAGGAGGAAGTATCCCCCGCACTTTTGACAATATCTTCCCTGGCAACAATTTCGCTAAAAGCGGGGACAACAAACAGAAAACAAACAAACGCGACTACAATTCTTTTCATGAAAATCCGTCTTTTATTAAAAGCACTAGTAATGAATGGAGTTACTCAGACACCGTCTCGCTGGCATCAGTTCTCGGCCAGGCGTTATAAAGGGCTTTGACCAGTGTCGCCAGAGGGATGGCGAAGAATATCCCCCAGAAACCCCACAGTCCGCCAAACACCAGCACAGCAAGAATGATGGCAATAGGATGCAAATTTACAGCCTCGGAAAACAGCAGGGGCACCAGCACATTGCCATCCAGCGTCTGGATAATGCCGTAGATGATGACCAGCCAGAACAGGTCACTGCCCCAGCCCCACTGAAAGTAGGCAACGACGGTAACGGGAATGGTCACTACCACCGCGCCAATATAGGGGATCACCACAGACAACCCCACCAGCAGTGCCAGCAATGCCGCGTACTGCAACCCCATGATCAGAAAGGCGACATAAGTCACCAGGCCAACCACCAGAATTTCAATCGCCTTACCCCGTACATAATTGGCCATCTGCATATTCATTTCATGCCAGATCCGCCACATGACCGGCCGCTCCCGGGGCAACAGCGCCGACATCATGGCCAGCAGTTCATCCTTGTCCTTGAGCAGGAAGAAGACCAGAAGAGGCACCAGCACCAGGTAGACCATCATCACCACAACACTGGGAAAAGTGCTAAAGGAAAAGGTCACAACACGCTCTGCCATACCAGCCACTTCTTTCGATGCCTGGGACAGCAGATCCTTGAGTTGCACCTCGGAAATCAGATGGGGATATTTTTCCGGCAACAGCATCAGCACGCTCTGCCAGTGCTTCACCATAGCGGGTATTTCTCCGGTGAGGTTCGCCGCCTGACGCCCGATAAGGGGCAACAGGATCACCATTATCGCCAGGAATATGCCCACAAACATCAGGAACACCAGGATCACAGCCAGCAACCGGGGTACTTTCCACGCCACCAGGCGGTTAACACTTCCCTGTAACAGGAAAGCAAAGATCATCGCTGCCAGAAAAGGTGCCAATATCTCACCCATGGTGACCATCACCACCAGCGCCACCGCCAGCACGAAAGCGAGTAATACCGCTTCCTCTTCACCGAAGTAGCGATTTATCCAGGAATCAAGCACTTTCCACATACCGGCTCCTCGCCAGACGTAATGTCTCTCAGGTAGCAGGCAGATTACGTAATCCCCCTGCATGCTTCAAGGGACAAGCAGCAAGCTTTAATACTGGCAACGCTTTTTGGGCTTAAACTGCACGAATGCCAATGAATTTGGTCATAGAGTTACGTTAACATGCCAAATACCACGCCCCTGAGGCCGCAAAACGGATAGAGAATTAGTGTCCAACAAACGTTCCAGTTATTTTTTGATGACCATGGCGCTTTGCCTGTCGCTATTCCTTGCCACTGAGACCCGAGCCGCCAACATCCAACTGCCCTCGCTGGGCGACACTTCATCGGCCGTTATCTCAACACAGCAGGAATACGAACTGGGTCAGGCGTGGCTCCGGGCCTATCGCAGCCGCATTCCCGAGTACAATGACCCGCTGCTGCACGATTACCTGGAAAAGCTGTTACTCAAACTGGCGTCTCATAGCGAGTTACAGGATCACCGCCTGTCCCTTGTGGCCATCAACAATGCCTCCATGAATGCCTTTGCGGTTCCCGGCGGCGTAGTGGGCGTTCATCTGGGCCTGTTTCGCTACGCCAAATCAGAGGACCAGCTGGCATCAGTGCTGGCTCACGAACTGGCACACTTAAGCCAAAGACACTTTGCCCGGCGTGTGGCCGAGCAACGCAAGAACAGCATGGTCTCCATGGCAGGCATGCTTGCCAGCCTGGTTCTGGCAGCCACCGTTGGGGGTGATGCCGGCATGGCTGCCATGACAGCCACCCAGGCCGCCAGTCTTGAAAATTCCCTGCGCTACAGTCGGCAAAATGAGCAGGAAGCCGACCGACTTGGCATTGAAACTGTTTACGCGGCCGGCATGGACCCCTCGGCGGTCGGCGGCATGTTTGAAGAAATGCTGCGCGCTACGCGCTACACCGGCAACAGGCCACCTGAGTTTCTTCTCACTCACCCCCTCACAGAGAGCCGTGTTGCCGATGCCAATAGTCGCATTGCCCAGTATCCGACAAAATATTACCCGGATAATGTGGAATATCACCTGATGCGCGCGCGATCAATGATGGCCATCGACAAAAACCCCGCGGCATCGCTGAACCGTTTCCAGAGCGAACTGGACGGGGACAGCCTCAATCATGAGGCAGCTCGCTACGGCACCGTACTGGCCCATGCAGCGCTGGGGGATATCGGTAAGGCACGGGAAGCATTGGCCCCCCTGTTAAAGGCCTCACCCGACAAACTGACCTACCGCCTGCAAGATATCGCGCTGGACCGCCAGGAAAGAAAGTTCGTCAATGCCATTGAGAAAAGCCAGCAGCTACTTCGCCGTCACACCGACAGTTACCCCCTGCGCATGTCGTTGGCAGAAACCTTCATGAAAGCCAATCGCTTTACGGAGTCGGAGCAGTTACTGCGGGCCATGACGCCGGAATACCAGGACAACCCTTACATCTGGTTTCAACTGGCTGAGGTCAGCGGCTTGGCCGGGAATATCTCAGGGGTTCACAAGGCTCGCGCCCAGTATTACCTGTTGAACGGTGTGTTTGACAAAGCCCGCGAACAGTTGGGTTATGCCCGCAAGTTACTGATTAATGATTTCAAGGAAGTGGCCATTATCGACCAGCAACTCCGTGACCTGGATGAGTTGCAGAAGAAAATGGAAAACTTCAGAGGCGGGTGAGTTAGCGCAACTCCGCAGCCAACTGCTGCTCACGGAAATCCAGCATGCGCTGCAGTGAAACCATAGCCTGTGCGGCCACCTCAGGGTCCACATGCACTTCATTAAGACCCTGTTCCAGGGAGACCATCAGGTTTTCCAGGTGATTCATGGCCATCCACGGACAGTGAGCGCAACTGCGACAGGTGGCGCCCTCACCTGCAGTGGGGGCAATAATCAGTTCCTTGTCCGGCGCCGCCTGCTGCATTTTGTAGAAAATACCGCTGTCGGTGGCAACAATCATGCGCTTGTTGGGCAAGGTTTGGGCGGCATGAATCAGCTGTGAAGTGGAACCCACCGCGTCGGCAATATCAACCATCGCTTCCGGCGATTCAGGATGCACCAACAGTGCCGCATCGGGGTACATCTGTTTCAGGCTCTCAACACCACGGGCTTTGAACTCCTCATGGACAATACAGCTACCATCCCACAGCAACATGTCAGCACCGGTTTTTTTCTGTACGTAACTGCCCAGGTATTTGTCCGGCGCCCAGAGAATTTTTTCACCACGGCTATCCAGGTGGTCCACCACATCCAGAGCAATACTGGAGGTAACCACCCAGTCTGCACGGGCTTTTACCGCGGCCGAGGTGTTGGCATAAACCACCACTGTACGATCCGGGTGCTCATCGCAAAAACGATTGAAATCTTCGCTGGGGCAGCCGATATCCAGGGAGCAGGTAGCCTCCAGAGTGGGCATCAGCACTGTTTTCTCGGGCGTGAGAATCTTGGCGGTCTCTCCCATGAACTTTACTCCGGCAACTACCAGCGTCGTCGCCGGGTGTGTGCTGCCAAAACGTGCCATTTCCAGGGAGTCGGAAACAAACCCGCCGGTTTCCTCCGCCAATTGCTGGATCACCGGATCCGTGTAGTAGTGGGCAACAATCACCGCATTTTTTTCCTGCAGTAACTGCTTGATACGCGACCGGTAATACGCCTCCTCTTCCGGTGTGTACCGGGGCTCTTCGTGCATCTGATCGAGGTAATTTTCAACAATATCACGGTGATCGGATTCACTGGCGATATGCAGTTTGGCAGTCTGACTCATAGGCAGGAATAAAATTGAATAATGCTTCGCTTGATTTTAACACAGAAGCACATGACCTTTTGCACTCTAGCGAGGCAAAAGACCAAGCCTCCAACCAACCGACTATGTCCTGCCTTAACCAACAGGCCTTGGTGGAAACGACAGAATGATCAGGTTTATCTTCATAACATCCCCGGGGAAAGTTAAAGTGTCACCATGACTCTGCTTTTGATCTACTTGGCCATTGCCATCGGTGTTTCCTTTCTCTGCTCGGTGCTGGAGGCCGTACTCCTGTCCATTACCCCGGCTTACGTCGAAAAACTCCAGGCGGCCAACAACCGATCCGCAAAAGTGCTTGCCCGCATCAGGGATCAGCTGGATGAATCCATTTCTGCAATACTGATCCTCAATACCTTTGCCCACACGATGGGCGCAGTCGGTGTCGGTTCCCAGGCTGTGCAGATCTATGGCGAACGCTGGGAAACACTGATCGCCATCCTGCTGACACTGGCCATTCTGTATTTTTCTGAAATCATACCGAAAACACTGGGTGCCACTTACTGGCGAAGAATGGCTCCCCCCTGCGCTTATATTATTAGCTGGCTTTCACGCATCGTTTTCCCTTTGGTCTGGGCATCAACCCGACTGACAAAACTTTTCAGCAGCGGCAATGACCACGAAATCACCCGCGAAGAAATTATTGCTCTGGCAGCCTTGGGCAGAAAAGGCGGCAACCTGCTCAACCGGGAGAACGAATACGTCTCTAACGTACTGCGCCTCAGGGACATCAAAACAGAAGAAATTTTGACACCCCGCACCGTCACCCATGCCCTGCCGGAGACCTTGACCATCAAGGAGGCACTGGACCAGCCGGGGACCCGTGAGTTCACCCGTATACCTGTCTACGGCAAAGACATCGACAGTGTTACCGGCAAGATATTCCGCCTCGACCTGTATGATGCCGAACGTGCCGGCAATACAGACATGGCGCTGTCAGAAATCGCCAAACCCCTTATTTCCGTCTCAGAAAAATTGCCCGTCCAGCAATTGCTGGACCTGTTCCTAAAACACAAAGCCCACCTGTTCAGGGTTGAAGATGAATTTGGCCAGACAGCCGGTATCGTCACCCTCGAAGATGCCGTTGAAACCCTGCTTGGCCGGGAGATCGTCGACGAAACTGACAAAGTGGCAGACCTGCAGGAACTGGCCAAGGACAAGTACCGCGAGCGCCTTCGGGATATCAAACAACACCACAGTGACGACTGACCGTACCCGCGACTTCTACTACCGGAAATCAACGACTCTTCTCTTTCGACCCCGTTGACGAACCCACCATATATCTGAAATACCATATATGTGGTTTTTCGTATATGATGGCGCGATAGATGACTCATGCCACGGGTGATGCGATGAATCCTGTTCAGTTTTTCAAATGCCTGGCCGATGAAACCCGCCTGCGCTCCCTGATGCTGATCGAGCGGGAAGGCGAGCTCTGCGTTTGCGAACTCACCGCCGCCCTCGGAGAAAGCCAGCCAAAAATTTCACGACACCTGGCGCAATTGCGCCAGTCTGAGCTGCTACTGGATCGGCGCCAGGGACAGTGGGTTTTTTATCGTATCAATCCATCACTACCCGACTGGGCCAGGACGGTGCTGAACGAAGTTACCCGGGGAAATGGTGCGTTCCTGGCAGACAGCCTCGACAACCTCTGCCGCATGGGTGAGCGTCCGGAGCGAATCCGGGCCTGCTGTTAATTTTTCAAGACGCCCCCCCAATCATGAGCACCGAGGACAACTAGCGATGACCATCAAAGTAGGGATCAACGGCTTTGGCCGCATGGGACGGCTGGCGCTGCGCGCCGCATGGGAGTGGCCCGAACTGGAATTCATACAGATCAATGACCCAGCCGGAGATACTGCCACTCTGGCCCACCTGCTGACCTTCGATTCTGTACATGGTCGCTGGCAACACGAGGCTACGGCGGACCACGAGTATATGCTGATCGGCGACCGCCGCATCCGCTGCACCCAGAATAAAGCCATCGGCGACACCGACTGGTCAGACTGCGATCTGGTGATCGAGGCCTCCGGAAAGATGAAATCCAGCCAGGTACTTCAGGCCTACCTGGATCAGGGCGTGAAACGCGTGGTGGTTACCGCCCCGGTGAAAGAAGAGGGTGTGCTGAACGTCGTGATGGGCGTCAACCACAACCTTTACAACAAAAGCATTCACCCCATTGTCACGGCTGCCTCCTGCACCACCAACTGCCTGGCACCGGTGGTCAAGGTAATTCACGAGAACCTCGGCATCCGCCACGGCTCCATGACCACTATTCACGACCTGACCAACACCCAGACCATTCTTGACGCACCCCACAAGGATCTGCGCCGGGCCCGCGCCTGTGGCATGAGCCTTATTCCCACTACTACCGGATCTGCCTCGGCCATTACCCACATTTTCCCGGAACTGAAGGGTCGTTTGAATGGGCACGCGGTGCGAGTACCTCTGGCCAACGCCTCCCTCACGGACTGCGTGTTTGAGGTGAAAAAAGCCACCTCTGTCGAAGCCGTCAACCATCTGTTGAAAACAGCTGCCGAGGGCGAGCTAACGGGCATTCTCGGCTATGAAGAGCGCCCTTTGGTGTCCATTGATTACAAGACGGATCCCCGCTCCAGCGTCATCGACGCCCTCTCCACCATGGTAGTGAACGACACCCAGGTAAAAATCTATGCCTGGTACGACAACGAGTGGGGCTATGCCAATCGCACTGTGGAATTGGCGCGACTGGTGGGACTGCAGGACCAGTAAGGCGTATGTCACCACTTGCCAGACTGACACCCGAGGTTCGCCAATATCTGATCGTCACCGGCAACTACTGGGCGTTCACCCTCACGGACGGTGCCCTGCGTATGCTGGTGGTTTTGCACTTTCACGATCTCGGGTTCAGCCCCCTGCAGATTGCATTGCTGTTCCTGTTTTACGAGATCTTTGGCGTGGTCACCAACCTTGTGGGCGGGTGGCTGGCCGCCCACGTCGGCCTCAACCGCACCATGAACGTCGGCCTGCTTCTGCAGGTGATAGCACTGTGCATGCTGTTGGTGCCGGCAACCTTGCTCACCGTACCCTGGGTAATGGGTGCTCAGGCACTGTCGGGTGTTGCCAAAGACCTTAACAAGATGAGCGCCAAAAGTGCCATCAAGCTTCTGGTACCAAAGGAGGCCTCCGGCACCCTGTATCGCTGGGTAGCGGTACTGACCGGCTCGAAAAATGCCCTGAAAGGAGCCGGTTTCTTTCTTGGCGGCTCACTGCTTGCCCTGCTCGGCTTCCGCACCACCGTCGCCAGCATGGCGATGGGCCTCGCCACGGTCTGGCTGCTAAGCGTGCTGGCACTCAGGGGCGAACTGGGCAAATCCCAACAGAAACCGAGATTCACCCAGCTTTTTTCTCGTAGCGGGCCTGTCAATTATCTTTCTGCAGCCCGCCTGTGCCTGTTTGGCGCACGGGATGTGTGGTTCGTAGTAGCTCTGCCGGTGTACCTCTCGGCGGCAATGGGGTGGGATCACTGGCAGGTAGGATGTTTTCTGGCCCTGTGGGTTATCGGCTACGGCGTCGTGCAGTCCGTGACACCACTGCTGACCAGGAGACGTCACAATACAGTGCCGGATGGCCGCACAGCTTTTGCCTGGGGATCGCCGCTGATCATCGTGCCTGTTCTCATCGCCACGGCGCTAACCCTTGACTGGCAAGCCAATACCGCACTCGTATCAGGGCTAATGCTGTTTGGCGTGCTGTTCGCGGTCAATTCCTCCCTACACAGCTACCTGATTGTCAGCTATGCCCGGGAGGACGGCGTCTCCCTGGATGTGGGTTTTTATTACATGGCCAATGCCATGGGGCGGCTGGTGGGTACAGTACTGTCCGGCTGGCTGTTCCAGATCAGCGGGCTCGCCGCCTGCCTGTGGGTGTCGGCGCTACTGATTGCCGCTGCCGCCATCATCTCCCTCCGCCTGCCGAGACACACACCCGGACACGAAGTGAGATGAATTGCAGCCGGAAGATCACTTCTATTAAACCGGGGTTTATACTCCCCAAAGCCTTTTAACCGGTTTTGTAGCGTCTGCCCCGCAACACCGGTTAACAAAGAGTGCGAAACAGTTACTCAGGAGCAGCTATGCAGAACCCTTGGCGAAGCTTTTATCAGCAGAACCCGGCCCAGACACGGCTGATACTGTTGATGATCAGCGGTTTTCTGGCGATCTATTTTTTACCCTTGGGCGCTGCGCGTTTTGACAACGCCCTGATGGAAGGCTTCAGACTGACCCAGTGGTATGCCCGGGAGCACGTTATCCTGTGCCTGCTACCAGCCTTTGTCATCGCCGGGGCCATGGCCGTCTATATCAGTCAGGGCGCTGTGATGCGGCACCTGGGTCCCCAAGCGCCAAAGCCGGTGGCATTTGGAGTGGCCTCCGTATCCGGCTGCCTGCTCGCCGTCTGCTCCTGCACAGTGCTGCCACTGTTTGGCGGCATCTACAAGCGTGGCGCAGGACTTGGGGCAGCGATTGCCTTCCTCTATTCGGGACCGGCCATCAACGTTATGGCCGTGGTAGTCACGGCCAAGGTTTTGGGAGCAGAACTGGGCATTGCCCGCGCCGTCGGCGCCATCTTGTTTGCCTTGGTAATCGGCGCGATCATGCACCTGATCTACCGTCGCGAAGAGGCAGCTCGCTCTGCAACCGGCAAAGGCTTTGCTGCCGGAGAGAACGACCAAACCCTGAGCGCCGTTATCGCCTTTTTTTCGCTGCTGATAGCTATTTTGGTGTTTGCCAACTGGGCCGCCGCCGACAACCCCACCTGGATGTTGGTTCACCAGTGGAAGTGGCCGATTACTGCGTTGCTGGCAATCGCCTTTGGCGCGTTGCTGGTGCGGCGCTGGAACTGGCCCGCCCGCAGCATGATCACCCTTGGTACTGTCATCGCGCTGTTGGTATTGCTGTTCCCCACCACCCCTGAGCTTCCTTTCGCTACCGGCATCATTGGCTTGATGCTGATGGCGGCAAGACGTGACGAAGACCGGGAGTGGGCGGCGCAGAGCTGGGACTTCACAAAGCAAATTGTTCCCCTGCTGCTGGCAGGTGTATTCGTGGCGGGACTGTTGCTGGGAAGGCCCGGTTTCGAGGGACTCATCCCCTCCCACTGGGTCACCGCGGCGGTTGGCGACAATGGCCTGCTATCCACCCTGCTAGCATCGCTGCTGGGCGGATTTATGTATTTTTCCACGCTGACAGAGGTCCCTATCGTAGAGGGCCTGATCGGCAACGGCATGGGCAAAGGCCCCGCCTTGGCCCTGCTACTCGCGGGCCCGGCTATTTCGCTGCCGAACATGCTGGTGATTCGAAGTATCATCGGCACCCAAAAAACACTGGTCTACTGTTCTCTGGTGGTGGTCATGGCCACCATCAGCGGTTATCTCTACGGCAATTTTTTCTAGGAGTGACATTGATGAGGCTGACGATCTACGGCAAAGGCTGCAGCAAATGTGAAAAACTACAGGAATACACCGAGTC
>SBGI01000267.1 GCA_006227015.1 Gammaproteobacteria bacterium | reverse complement strand
CCTCTGTCAGGTAGCCCTGGTTGCCGCTGTGTTTGTGGTAGGTGCTGTGGTAGACCTGGTAAAAGAAATCCCACCACTCGGCAGTGATGTCCTGATTGCACAGGCGAGTGACATTGAGCCCCTGCTTGGTCAGTTCGCGGCGCTCGCGGCTGATATTTTTGCGTTTTCGGGATGACAGTGCGGCCAGAAAATCGTTGAAATCCCCATAGTCACGATTTTCCCACAGGTACTGCACATTGCTGCGCAGCAGGGCCCCCGACTGGTCCATTGCGGAGATCAGAGTTGGTTCTGAGAACAGCAGATGCCAGCTGCTGGCGCCTTTATCGTCCGCCAGTTGGTGTATGGCAGAAAGCAGCATAGGCGCCACCCTGGCAAGTTCTGTTTGCGGTGCCAGGGCCAGCCTCGGTCCCACCGCCGGGGTAAAGGGAACGGCGCTTAGCAATTTGGGGTAATACTCCATGTTCTGACGCTGGTAGGCCTCGGCCCAGGTCCAGTCAAAAACGTATTCCCCCCAGGAGTGATATTTAAGATACAGCGGCAAGGCACCAACGGTTTGTTTTTGCTCGGTCAGGAGCAGGTGGCAGGGTTTCCAGCCTGTTGCCGTGGAGGCGCTACCGGAGTGTTCCAGAAGCGACAGAAAACGATGCTGTAAAAACGGGTAGGAGCTGTTATACAACCCGTCCCAGAGGCTGGCATCGCATTCATCAATGCTGTTAAGAACCCGAATATCCAAAAAACTGATCCATCCTTAGTGAGCACAGACAGTAAGCACCGGCATCTGGCAGGGCCGGGAACAATCAACAGGACACTATGCTACTACAGCCGGCTTTGGAAGGTGGCAGCAAAAGCAGCTGCCTTTGCCCAGGGTGCTGCGGATTTTAAGGGTACCGCCATGGCGCATCAAAACGTGTTTGACAATAGCCAGGCCGAGGCCCGTGCCGCCGGTACTGGAGGCGCGGCTGTTGTCGACCCGGTAGAAGCGCTCGGTCAGGCGTGGAATGTGTTTGGGGTCAATACCATAGCCGTTGTCACAGATTTCGATAATGACTTCATTTTCGGTGCTGTGGCAGACCAGGCTTACATCCACCCCGCCGGGATTATGTTTGATGGCATTGATGGCCAGGTTGGAAAAAGCACTGTACAGCTCTTTGTACTCTCCCCTGACCTCGAGACTTTCTTCCTGAATATCCGTAGTTACCTGATGGTTTTCTGAACAGACCATACTGGCGTCTTGTGCCACCTGTTGCAGCAATGTGGCGACATCCACAGAGGTGCGTGGTGGCGGTTTTCTGTTTGATTCCAGTTGCGACAACATCACCAGGTCATTGGCCAGTGCATTGAGGCGTTCGGTTTGCTGATCCATCTGGTCGAGGGCTTTTTTCCAGTTACCCGGCAGCTGATCACTATTGTCCTGCAGGGTTTCCAGATAACCGGAAAGCACGGTCAGCGGTGTGCGCAGTTCGTGGGAGATATTGGCAACAAAGTCCTGTCGCATCTGTTCCAGGTTGCGCAGCCGCGTGATGTCCTGGACCATCAGGATAATATTGCCATCGCCAAACTCGGCGGCGCTGTATAGCAGCGTTCTACTGGGGTCTTCAGGGGAGGGTAACTCCGTGGGCGGGGGCAGATCGTGGTGCTGGATAAAGGCAACAAAACGTGGATCGCGAACAATATTGATGATGGACTGACCCCGATCCCCTTTTTCCAGGCCCAGCAAGGTCTCTGCGGCAGGGTTCCACCATTCCAGTACTCGATCAGGTGTCAGAGTCATGATGCCGTCGGGCAGTGCGGAGGTGATATTGCGTACCCGCTCAGAGAGCTGGCGACGGCTCTGTTTGGCGCGGTCGTTGCGCTGCTGCATGCGGTACAGGTAGTCGGTCATGTCGCCCCAGACGCCGCTGGCATCCGGCGGCAGTCCAGATGCGCCCTGGTCCAGCCAGTCATAGAGGCGCGCGATATGGGAAAAGGTCCAGAGCATATAGATGCTGCCACCGGCCAACAGCGTCAGCAATATTTCGCCGAGCATAAAGCCGATGAATAACAGCAGCAGCGTGATCAGTACAATCCGCCGTATTTCTGCCTGTAACCCTCTATGCAAGTGCTATCCCTACTCTTCTGCAACCTTTGTGGAGAAGCGGTAACCCGCGCCCCGCACAGTCTGTATGAAGCGGTCATGGCCTTCAAGGGAAATTGCCTTGCGCAGGCGTCGTATATGGACATCGACGGTGCGTTCATCCATATAGACATTGCCGCCCCAGACGTGGTCCAGAATCTGATCGCGGGAGTAGACACGCTCCTGGTGGGTCAGGAAAAAACTCAGCAGGCGGAATTCGGTAGGTCCCATGGAGATGGTCTGATCGTTGATGGTCACCCGGTGGCTGATGGGATCAAACAGCAGGTTTTCCACCTGAATGGGCTCTTGCGGCAAGGCCGGCTCAGCCCGTCGCAGAACGGCGTTAATACGTGCTACCAGAGCGCGGGGTGAAAAGGGTTTGGTGATGTAGTCATCTGCTCCCACCTCAAGACCCTGAACAATATTGTCTTCATTGGCCTTGGCAGTGAGCATAATTACCGGTACATTTTTGGTCAGTTCATCCCGCTGCAGTCGGCGGATCAACTCGATGCCGCTGGTGCCGGGCATCATCCAGTCCAGCAACACCAGGTCCGGTTGCTCATCGATAATCATGGCGTGAGCCTGCTGGGCATTTTCAGCCTGAAGACAGTCGAAGCCCGCCACATCCAGTGCAGTGCTGATCATGTCGCGGATGGCGGGTTCGTCATCCACGACGAGAATGGTTTTGTCGCTCATATCCCTATCTTCTTTTTTCATACCAGCGTATTACATGACTCAGGTATGACAGAAATATGACAGCGGCGGCGTGACATGCTGATCTAGCTGCCGCCAAGCTGGTAGTCGAGGACCAGCCCGATAAAAATTGCTGCACCCACGTAGTTGTTATTAAGAAAGGCTTTGAAGCAGCCTTCTCTTTCGCGATGGCGTATCAAGTATTGTTGGTAGAGAAACAATATGGCTACGATTGCCAGTGATAAAAAATACCAGAGACCGCGGCCAAAGTTCATGCCGGTCATCAGCATGGCAATCAGCACTAGCACCTGCAGGGTAGCTGTGATGGCAATGTCCATGTCACCAAACAGAATGGCGGTGGATTTGATGCCGATTTTCAAATCATCGTCACGGTCAACCATGGCGTAAAACGTGTCATAGGCAATGGTCCACAGGATGACCGCCGCGTACAGTGCCCAGAGTTCGGGCCGTAGCGCTCCGGTTTCTGCAGCAAACGCCATGGGTATGCTCCAGGCAAACGCTGCGCCCAGTACCAGCTGTGGTAAATGCGTATAGCGCTTCATAAAGGGATAGCAGAACGCCAGCGCCACGCCGACAAAGGCCAGCTGAATAGTGAGTTCGTTGGTCAACAACACCAGTAGAAAAGAAACCAGGCACAGGCTGACAAACAGAGCCAGTGCTTCCCTTGTGGTGACGGCGCCGGTAGCCATGGGGCGTTGCCGGGTGCGAGCCACATGACCGTCGACCTTGCGGTCGGCAAAATCGTTAATGACACAACCCGCAGCGCGCATCAGTATCACACCGAGAACAAATACCAGCAGGTTCTTAAAGGAGGGTATTCCTTCTGCTGCCAGCCACAGTGCCCACAGTGTAGGCCACAAAAGCAGCAGCGTCCCAATGGGCCGGTTGAAGCGCATCAGGTTGATGAAATCTGGCAGTCTTTCCCGCAGTGAGTTCATGGTAGGGGCTAATACCGGACTAAAGCGGGCTATTGTACGGGGTAAATTCCGGTAAAAACATCTCGCAGACCAGCAGAGGCTTGTTGTCCAGCCAGAACAGTGAGCGGCGCCCCGAAATCACCGCCTGTATTGCTTGCAGTGGGCCAGGCAAGGGGGTGTGGCGGGTGTCCTGACTGGCGAGCTCAATGGCTCCCCGGCGCATGTGGGGGTCGCTGAACAACAGCGCCCCAAGTGGCCGGTTATCCAGTTTGCGCAAACAGCGCAGGCGTCCGCTGAGAGAGGTTTGTGGAATCACGCTGCGTGCATAGACCCAGGGTCTGCCACCACCCAGCAGAATCACTTCGCGTATCAGCGCCAGCTGGCGGTGTCCCATACCCAACGCGGCGTGCTCGGAAGGCCTGGGAAGAGACATCTCCTGGCGGATCACCTGCACACAAAAGTCACCACGACTGAGCTTGATCAGGCGTTCCGTAAGTGAGCCCCGATCCAGCAGCCAGCTGCGAAGAGGGCCACGGGCCAGTGAGGCGGGGCCGCGATTGTGGCGATGCCAACGGGGTTCTGACGTCAACGACATGGGGGTCCTGATGACTTTATCTTGGGTGGCTATTCTAACTGCTGACAAGGCAATCCGGTTCGGCGTTTAGCGGGACAGTTTTTCCAGTAACAGTTGCATGGCCTGCCCGCGATGGCTGATTCGGTTCTTCTCGGTTTTTTCCAGTTGCGCCGAGGTTATCCCCAGTTCTGGAATCACAAAAAGTGGGTCGTAACCGAAGCCATTGTCGCCCTGTGGTGTAAAGCTGATTCGGCCCTCCCAGGTTCCCTGGCAAATCAGCGGTGTGGGGTCATCGGCATGGCGCATCATCACCAGCAGGCATTGGAAACGGGCAGTGCGCTGTTCTTCCGGAACCTCCTGCAGCAGGGATAAGAGGCGCAAATTATTTTTTTCATCGGTGGCATGTTCACCGGAAAACCGGGCGGAATAAATCCCGGGTGCCCCGTTCAGCATGTCGACTTCTAGGCCAGAGTCGTCCGCGATAGCGGGCAGCCCTGTCAGTCGTGAGGCGTGTCGGGCCTTGATAATGGCATTCTCGACAAAACTCAGGCCGTCTTCGATGGCATCGGGGACGTCAAAATCCGACTGGGGAACAACGTCCATATCCAGCCCTGCCAGCAATTGCTGGAATTCAGTGAGCTTGCCTTTATTGCCAGTGGCGAGGACGACTTTCATAACTCGATGTACCTGTTACTTCAAATGCAGCCTAGGGGTTATCACCTGTAGTGACCTGAAGGGTTATTCCGACCTCACTCGTCCTGATACAGGGTTTTCTGAAATGTCAGGGACAGCGGTGGCTGGTTCGGGTCAGGTGTGACTTCAATTTTAAACGTCATGTAGTCTTTATTATCGATACGAAAAGGGGCGAGGTAGTAGACGGTATCACCTTCCCGTACTTCAAAAAAATCCAGGTTTTGCTGCTGGGCGAGTATATTGGAGACAGTGCCCTTGACTAACGCGGTCGTGCCGCCGGCTTTATCGTCGCGCAGTACGGCAATATTCACCAGTCCACGATCTTTTCCGCGAACAATTTTGTAGGCGCTGGCAATTTCAGGCTGTATGAAACTGCTGTTAAACACGCTGTAAAAAACTTTTATGTTGCCAAATTCACGGTAGGGTTTATCGCTGGCCTGTGCCGCCAGGGTGAGTACAGCCAGCAAGACCAAACAGATAGTTCGATAATATTTCATGGTCATTTCCCCGTGGTCCGTCCTGATAACAGATTAAGAGCGTTGCTATGTCTATTTGCTCAAATGATAAATTGCAGTATCACTGAAAAGATTAGGCCAAATCCCTTTGATTTGCCGGTCAGGTAGCCGGTTGGCAACAAATTCACGGTGCAACAGACGAATATCTTTTTCCGCGCACAGAGCCTCGAAATCATCCACGGTACAAAAGTGGATGTTGGGAGTGTCATACCATTGATAGGACAGCTGCTTTGTCACGGGCATCCGACCGCGGGTCAGCAGATAAAAGCGTGCACGCCAGTTGCCAAAATTGGGAAAAGTGACCACGCACTCTTTACCGACTCGCAGCATTTCATCCAGTACCAGGTGCGGGAAGCGCATGACCTGCAGGGCCTGCGTCATGACAACAGTATCAAAACTTTTGTCGCTGAACTGGGATAAGCCCTCGTCCAGGTCGGTCTCCAGCACATTAACCCCGTTGGCCACACAGGCGGTGATTTTGTCCGGGTCTATTTCCAGGCCATACCCTTCGACACTTTTTTCCTGGCGCAGAATTTTCAACAGCGTGCCGTCACCGCAGCCGAGATCGAGAATATGGCTCGAGGGCTTGATCCACTGCTTGATGATGTCCAGATCAGTCCGGTTGGTCATGGTGCCGCGACCTCATGGTCAAGACGAGACAGGTAAGCGGTGAGAACCTGCTCGTAGCGCTCGTTGGGTAACAGGAAGGCGTCGTGGCCGAGATTTGAATGAATGGCGGCATAGCTGACATTTTTATTGGCGGCTATCAATGCTTCCACAATTTCCCGGGAACGCTCAGGCGCAAAGCGCCAGTCGCTGGAAAACGAGACCACCAGAAAATCACACTGGGCGTGCCGGAACGCATCCACCTGGTCATGGTTGTATTCCCTGGCCAGATCAAAGTAATCCAGCGCTTTTGTCATCAACAGATAGGTGTTGGCATCAAAGGCATTGGCGAACACATCGCCCTGGTAGTGCAGGTAGCTTTCTACCTGAAACTCAATCGGGGTATCCTGCCCGCGCTGAAATGAACCCGAGCGCAACTCCCGCCCGAATTTATCGCCCATTATCTCGTCGGAGAGATAGGTAATATGTCCAATCATCCTCGCCAGGCCCAGACCGTTTCGGGGTAAGGTCTGGTGTTCCAGGTAATGACCGTCGAGAAAATCCGGATCGGATTTAATGGCATTACGGGCAATTTCATTAAAGGCAATATTCTGCGCACTGAGCTTCATGGCTGAGGCGATGACTATCGCGTGTCGAAGTCGTTGCGGGTGCTCCAGCGACCAGCGCATGACCTGCATGCCGCCGAGGCTGCCGCCGACAATGGCGGCCCACTGCTGAATGCCCAGCCGGTCCGACAGGCGTACCTGACTTTCCACCCAGTCACGCACACGCAACGCCGGGAAATCCGGTCCCCAGGGCAGACCCGTCTGCGGATTGATGGAGGTGGGCCCGGTGCTGCCGTGACAGCCACCCAGATTATTGAGACATACAATAAAAAAGCGGTTGGTATCAAAGGGCTTGCCCGGGCCGATATGGTTGTCCCACCAGCCCGGTTTTTTATCTGCCGTGCTGTGATAGCCAGCGGCATGGTGATGGCCGCTGAGGGCGTGACAGATCAAAATGGCATTGCTGGCATCGGCGTTCAGCTCACCATAGGTTTCAATCACCAGCTGATATTCATCCAGGGTGCGGCCGCAGGCAAGTGTCAACGGTTCAGTAAACTGAATCACTTGCGGGGTGACGATACCCACTGAATTGTCGGGAATAACTTCTGGCATTGGGGCAGCACGGGCTCCTTGGCGAGTAGGGGTCAGCGGGAGTCTAAAGAGGGGCGGCCATGAGCGCAACCAGATTGCCTGTTGGGTTGTTGCCGGTGAGGGTGCTCACAGTGTCTCGATGTCATAGTCGATAACGACGGGCAGATGACTGGAAAAGGTTTTGGCCTTGTAAGTCACCGCATATTCCACACTGTTGCGCAGGTTGTTGGAGATCAGTTGCAGGTCTGTACGCCAGCCGCGGCCCTCGCCAATTTCCCCGGAAGGCCAGTAGGTGAACTCATCCCTGTCCGAAGTGAAAAGGCGGAAGGCGTCGGCGTAGCCGATGGAATTGTAAAGTTGCCCCAGCGTTTGACGCTCGTGGGGTAAGAATCCTGATATTTCCTCACAGGCAGATGGGTCTGTAACATCTGCTTCGCGGTGGGCAATATTCCAGTTGCCACAGAAAAAGTAATCGCGGCGTTTGTGGCTGATCTTGGTGAGGTGGCCGAGCAGGTCGCGAAAAAATCGATCCTTGGTTTCCTGACTACTGGTGCCGGAAATAGCTTCCGGGGCCAGTAGTGAACAAATGCTGATTCTCTCGAAGTCTGCCTGCAGGTATCGCCCTTGCATATCCTCGCCGTTGCTGGCACCGAAACCGTACATAATGGCCTTGGGCATATCGCGCGAATAGATGGCGACACCATTTTTACCGGGATCCGGGGCATCCAGAAAATAGCTGAAATAGCCATCCAGGACATACTCCTGACGCTCCTCAAGCTCGTAGGCAGAAGCGCGCAAATCCTGAAGGCAGATCAGGTTGGCATCCTGGGATGCCAACCACTCAAACAGGCCTTTTTCTGTCGCTTGCTGAATACCGTCGACGGCAAGACTTATGATGCGCATTATCGCCCCTTGTTTTGGGAGAGTGTATGATAACCGGCAAGCCGGGTTTGATGAATTGGCAAACAGAATTCAATGACCTGGGCATTGGGACTCGACTTTGTAAGGGCAGGGTGCATTTGTGAAAAACACCAGAACAACCTACAAATCCATCGGTGCTGTCGCCGTTGTACTGCTATGCCTGAGCGCTATGTTAGCAGAGGCGGGCAATCTTTACCGCTATCGAAACAGTGATGGCAACCTGGTTATTGACCACCAGGTTCCCCCGGAATACATCGCCCAAGGGTATGAAGTTATCACCAGTACCGGGCGTGTGGAAGCAGTTATTCCCCCGCATCAGGAGGCGGGGGAAGAAATCCCGGCAGAAGTGGCTAAAAAGGTGGTTCAGGACCGCGAAGAGGACCAGATGTTGTTGCGCAGCTACAGTACGGTGGAAGAGCTGCAGGCAGCAAGTGAGCGCCGGTTGCAACAGCTAGACCGGGAAATCGAGATTGTCGAGTCCAACCTGCAGAAAAATAGTCGCCAGCTGATTGACTTCCGCGAACGTGCCGCGATGGATCAGTTCAACGGCGAGAAGCTATCGGATAATCTGTTGAAAAGTTTGAATGGCGTGGAAATGGCACAGCGCGATGCCCAACAAGTGCTTGAGCTGCGCCAGAAAGAGCGAGAAGAGATGGCGTTGCGCTATCAGCGTTATGTGGAACGCTTCAAGGTATTGACCGCTAAATCCCCTGACGAATAAAAACCGCCGACGCAACGGACCACTGTTCTTGCCAGTGTTCCGTAGGTGGCCTGCTGAAACCGCTGCGCACAAACTGGCTGATGCGGCCTTCTGCCAGCGATAGGATGAAATTGGCCGCTGCGGTGACCGTAGTTGCCAGCCGCAAATTTCCTGCCATTTCGGCTTCCCTGAGAATCTGTTTAAGCTGAGTTTCCAACCGGTCGAACAATTGTTGAATACGTTTGTGCAATCGGTCAGTTTCGCCGGTGAGGGCATCCCCGGTCAGCAACCGGGTAATGCCCGGGTTCCTTTCCGCAAATGTCAGCAGCAGCGTCAGTATGCGATAGCAGCGGGTGGCGGCATCTGGCTCTTCGCTGAGAATGGTGCGGATACGGCTGAAAAGTGTTTCTTCAATAAAGTCGATCAGCCCCTCATACATCCGGGTCTTGCTGGGGAAGTGCCTGTACAGTGCCGCTTCGGAAACCCCCACCTCAGCTGCCAGGGCAGCGGTGGTAATGCGACCGCCCGGCGTGGCTTCCAGCATTCTGGCCAGTGACTGAAGTATCTGCTGCTTTCTGGACGAAGTATCCGTTGCCACACTTATTACCCGGCTGTGTTGGTGATCAGGGTGCCGACACCCTGGTCAGTGAAAATTTCCAGCAGGGTGGCATGATTTACCCTGCCATCAATAATATGTGCGGCACTGGCGCCCCCTTTGACTGCGTCCAGCGCACACTGAATCTTGGGTAGCATGCCGCCGTAGATGGTGCCATCGGCGATCAGCTCATCCACCTGTTTCGTGGACAAACCGGTTAGCACATTGCCGTTTTTGTCCTGCAGCCCGGCCACATTGGTCAGCAACATCAGTTTTTCTGCTTGCAGTACTTCGGCGATCTTGCCGGCCACCAGGTCTGCATTGATATTGTAGGAGCGGCCTTCGGCATCGACCCCGATGGGGGCGATCACTGGAATAAAATCGCTGTTGGTGAGCATATCGATCACGCTGGTGTCGATAGACGCCACTTCGCCGACATGACCTATGTCGATGATTTCCGGCGCCTCCATTTCCGGCGTACTATGTCGTACCTTGAGCTTGCGCGCCATCAACAGCTGGCCGTCCTTGCCGGTGATGCCCACGGCCTTACCACCTGCATGGTTGATCAGATTGACGATCTCCTTGTTGACAGTACCGCCGAGCACCATTTCCACCACATCCATGGTTTTGCTGTCGGTGACGCGCATGCCATTGACGAAGTGGGATTCGATACTGAGCTTCTTGAGTAGGTCGCCGATTTGCGGGCCGCCACCGTGGACCACAACAGGGTTCATGCCCACCAGTTTCATCATCACGATATCCCGGGCGAAACTGGCTTTTAGCTTTTCGTCCACCATGGCGTTGCCACCAAATTTGACGACTATCGTCTTGCCGGTAAAACGTTGAATGTAGGGCAGCGCCTCTGACAGCACTTTGGCTGTGTTGGAGGCGGCTTCTCGGGTTAGCGACATTAATGTTCCTGGTATTTTTATCAGCGGGTTAGAAAGTGAGATTGCTGTCTATGCTACGAAGTTGCTCCCGGAAAAGCGACTGGATTTTTTCCAGTGCATCGCTGGACTCTGCTTCAAAGCGCAGTGTCAGCGCAGGGCTGGTGTTGGATGCCCGCACCAGTCCCCAGGCTTTGGGAAAATCCACGCGCAAACCGTCGATGGTGCTTACCTTGCCATCCTGGAACACCTCTTTTGCGAGCAGTTTCTTGATGATCTCGAACTTGCTGTTCTCATCCACCGGAACAAGAATTTCCGGGGTGGCAAAACGGGTTTCGAAACTGGCCATGATGTCGTCCAGGCCCTGTTCACGAATACTCATGATCTCGATCAGGCGGGCCGCAGCGTAGAGTCCGTCGTCAAAACCGTGCCAGCGATCGTGAAAGAAGATATGACCACTGAACTCGCCGCCGAGTGGTGCCTTGCTTTCAATAATCTTGTTATACATGTGCGAGTGCCCGGTCTTCCACATCACCGGGCGTCCACCATAACTGCTGATCAGGCTGTTCAGCCGGCGGGTGCTCTTGATATCGAAGACCACGTCGGCTCCCGGGTGCCGGGAGACCACATCCCGGGCAAAAATCATCAACAGCTCGTCGGGCCAGATAATCTGTCCGCTGGAAGAAACGGCGACGATTCGGTCACCATCGCCGTCGAGGGCAATCCCCAGGTCAGCATTCTGTTCCTTGACCCACAGTTTCAGGTCGTCGAGGTTTGCTGGCACGGAGGGGTCGGGTGGATGGTTGGGGAAGGTGCCATCCACATCGCAGTAGAGCGGCAGCACATCACAACCAATGGCCTCAAGCAGCCTGATCGCCAGTTCCCCGGCAGAGCCATTGCCGGCATCGAGAATCACTTTCAGCCCCTGCGCCGGTACGATATCGCTGACGATGGCTTCAAGATAGGCGGCAGAGAGGTCCTGTTCGCTGCGCTCTCCCGGGGTTTTCTCCGGGATTTCCGCAGACATTTCCTGTCGCAGTGACTTCACTTCCTCTCCGCACATGGCGTGGTGTTGAAAGAACATCTTGAAGCCGTTGTATTCGGCAGGGTTGTGGCTGGCGGTCACCATCACACCACAGTCACTCTGTTGCAGGTGGTGGGTGGCAAAATTCAGCAGCGGTGTCGGCACCAGGCCCAGGTGAATAATATGACAGCCCGTGCTGAGGATGCCCTGTTCCAGCGCCTCGCTCAGTTGTTCGCTGGACTGGCGGCCATCGCGGCCCAGAATCAGCGTGTGTTCGCCCCGGGCGATGGCGCGCAGAGCAAGTGCTTTACCAAGCTGTTGTGCAAAGTCCACAGTTAATTGCTTGCCGGCTATACCGCGGATATCGTAATCGCGGAATACCACATCCGGATAGGAGCCGGTTACTTCCGGAATATCTTTCTGCTCCTGGGCCGAAGTATCTGCCGTACCTTTGCCGGGAATCACATCAAGGAACGATTCGCCGGAGTCGTTCACAGGATCGGTTGCTGGAGCGTTTAGACGCCTTTTCTTCTCTGCACGTGGGGAAGGGGCTTTGTCCACATGGAAGTGAAGGGTCACTCGCACGAGTAGGTAAATGATAATAAGCGTTGCGATAGCCAGTACCGCGGCAAACAGAGCAAAGCTCTCATAGGATGGCTCTGCGCTTTTCAGTAAAGTCTTGCTGCCGGTAAAGCGCAATGTCCAACGGGCCGGTTCGAGCTTTAATTCAACCACCTCCAGCGCCTTGGATTTATTTCCCGTTGTTACAAATGGAGTGCCCTTGGTTTTGGGCATGGTCTGTACCAGCTGGGTCAGCCCCAGGTTTTCTTTCACTGTGGGTTTCAATGCATCCAGGAGCGGTTGCAGTGATTCAATGCCCAGCATGGCGCCGATAATCTCCCCCTGCTGATT
>SBGI01000280.1 GCA_006227015.1 Gammaproteobacteria bacterium | reverse complement strand
TATTCCGCACCTTGGGCAGCGCAACTGGCGACTGCCTTTTTTTGTTTTGGAAGATTGCGATGACCAGTAACGCATTGATGAACAATTATGGCACTCGAAAAATAGCCCTCATCCGGGGACAAGGTAGCTGGGTCTGGGACGATCAGGGCAACCGTTACCTGGATGCCATTTCCGGCATTGCCGTCTGCGGTTTGGGCCATGCCCACCCTGAGGTGACAAAAGCCATCGCCGAGCAGGCTGCCACCCTGAGCCACTGCTCCAACCTCTACAACATTCCCAACCAGGAAGCTCTGGCGGAACAACTGCGCGACCTGTCCGGGCTGGAGAAAATGTTTTTCTGCAATTCCGGTGCCGAGGCCAATGAAACGGCCATCAAGCTGGCTCGCCTGCTGGGCAACAAGCGCGGAATCGATGAACCTACCATTATTGTCCTGGAAAATGCCTTTCACGGGCGCACACTGGCGACCCTGACGGCAACCGGAAACCGCAAGGTACAGGCTGGCTTTGAGCCCTTGGTGAGGGGTTTCGTACGTGCCCCCTACGGTGATATTGAAGCGCTGAAAAACATCGCGAAGAACAACCGCAAAGTAGTCGCCCTGTTACTGGAACCCATCCAGGGAGAAGGCGGTATTCGCGTACCTGCAGATGATTATCTTCCCGGCCTGCGCCAACTCTGTGATGAACAGGACTGGCTGTTAATGCTGGATGAAATTCAAACCGGCAATGGCCGCACCGGAAAATATTTTAATTATCAACATTCGGGCATCCTGCCGGACGTGGTAACAACAGCCAAAGGTCTGGGCAATGGTATGCCTATTGGTGTCTGCCTGACCGGCCCAAAAGCATCTGAACTGATGCAGCCCGGCAGCCATGGCTCCACATTTGGCGGCAACCCTCTGGCCTGCGCTGCAGGACTGGCGACCGTTAACGTCATCAAACAACAAAACCTGTGCCAGCAAGCCACTGACATGGGCAACTACCTGTTACAGCAACTCACTGATCGACTGGACGGCCTGGAAAGCGTGAAAGAAGTTCGCGGCCAGGGATTAATGCTGGGCATAGAAATGAAACAACCCTGTACCGAGCTGGTAGATAAAGCCGCTGCAAAAGGTTTGTTGATCAATGTCACAGCACAGTCCGTGATTCGCTTGCTGCCGCCTCTGACAATCAGCCGGGAAGAAGCTGACCAACTGGTACAGACACTGGGTGAGTTGCTCACACAGGAGTAAAAGACTATGGGATTGAGACACTTCCTGACCTTACAGGACCTGTCAAAGACAGAACTGGAAACCCTGCTGAATCGCGCGGTGGAGCTCAAGCAGCAACACCGCAATGGTACCGCCAGTCGCCCCTGTGAGGGCAAGGTATTGGCGATGATTTTTGAAAAATCATCTACCCGTACCAGGGTTTCATTTGAAGCGGGCATGGCCCAACTCGGAGGCAGCGCCCTGTTCCTGTCACCCAACGACACCCAGCTCGGTCGCGGAGAGCCCGTGGAAGATTCTGCCAGGGTGATCTCACGCATGGTGGATATCATCATGATCCGCACGTTCGGACACGATCGCATCTCCACTTTTGCCGACTATTCCAGCGTGCCGGTGATCAATGCACTCACTGACGATTTCCACCCCTGTCAGTTACTTGCCGATATGCAGACCTATCTGGAACATCGCGGCAGTATTCGCGGTAAAAAAGTCGCCTGGGTGGGCGACGGCAATAACATGTGCCAGTCCTATATGAATGCTGCAGACATGCTGGACTTCGAGCTGATCATCGCCTGCCCTCATGGCTATGAGCCGTCCCAATACTTACTGGACAGATTCAGCAACCGCGTATCCATCGTTCGAGACCCCGTTGCCGCCCTGAAAAATGCTGATCTGGTGGTCACCGACACCTGGGCTTCCATGGGCCAGGAGCAGGAGAAGAAGAAACGCGAGCAGGATTTTGCAGGCTTCCAGGTCAACGAGGAACTGATGCAATCGCAGGCAGCGCCGGATGCACTGTTTATGCATTGCCTACCCGCCTATCGCGGCCTGGAAATCAGTGAAACCATGCTGGAATCAAGCTGGTCTGTGGTGTGGGATGAGGCAGAAAACCGCTTGCATGCCCAGAAAGCGTTAATGGAATTCCTGCTGGCAGAAGCAGCGAAAAACTAACGCAACAAGCGCCAAGGCAGCTCTACCAGGTTGGTTAATGCCTTACTGGTGCGATACTTGGCAAAATTGCCACCGGTGAGAGCCACTCGCCACAAGTCCGTGATCTGCTCACTGTTGCTGATGCCGGTTTTGCACCAGCTCGCAAAATGCTCACAGTTGTTAAACATCCAGTCAAACGCGTATTCGCCCAGGCGGCTTTCAGCCCGTTGCATCACAGCATCTGGTGAAAAATCCAAGTCTTCTACTTTCAGACCCCGCAGGCTGTCCATCAACTTGTTGATACCAAGACTGGTGCGGTCAATAAGGTCACCGCGTTTTAGGGTTTCGTAAAAACGTTCATAGTCGCGAACCAGAACTTCATCGCCGCGGGCAAATTTTTCAAGGCTGGTGCGACGAACCTGGCGGGGGGTTACCCAATGGTTGCTGGTGTAGTGAATGACCGTTCCATCACCCGCATCTATCCCGTGGTGAGCATAGATGCCACCATAGCGCCGGACATAGATGTGGTCACCTCGAGCCATAAAAGCTCCCTTTCGAGCACGGCCTGAACATTGGGTAGATCATAGCAGTTTAACGGATATTTTTTACGTTACGTGACACGACTTTTGGCGATGTCTTTGCCAAAAATATGGCAGCAAAGATTTTCAAAAACACCTACCAACTGTCACCCAAAAATGCATATTGCAGCAGTCTTAATTTGCTTTAACTCTACCTATACCAGTACCCAAGCCTCTGCCGCAATTCACAGTTGACTCAAAAATTCTTTATAGGCCTCACTCGATGTGATCTCGTGAAATTCCTGTCGCTGACTGATTAACTGGATAATGCCCGGGACTTTCAAAACCTCTACCTTGGCAAAAGCCACGAACCCGGAAACATCGCCAGCCAGCGCGTAATTTTTGAAGATACGATACTGTGCCCCGTAATCTGTCGAATCCAGATCATAAGCTGACTTAAACGCCGAGATCGCTTCCGGATACTGCTCAAGTGCCTCAAGACAGGTGCCATATTGAAACCACCTTGAAGGCACACTTGGGTCCGCCTCGACCAGTGACCGGATAATCGGTAACGCCTGAGACCATTCAGCGGCGCTTGCATGAGCATAATACTGGTCGATGGGTTTCAGAGAAGACGGCTCAGCAAAGGCCAAGCTGCAAAAAAACACTGCTATAAGCAGGGCGTTACTTTTGTTCATAAGTCCCTCTGAGAAAAATATGAAGGTCACTATTCATTTCATTATCTGGGCAGCTTTTTCCGCTAGCTTTCCCAGTTTGTACAATTTGCCACAAATGTGTGTGCGTCTGGCCATATAGCCTTGTCGACCTAGAACTGTTGAACCCGGGCCCGAGCACCCCACAGGCAATGGATCTGTTTCTGAAATAACTCCAGAGGGCCATTACTCCAGAACTCTTCCCGCCCAATCTGGGGAGTTTTTATCATCAACGCTTCACATCCCAGCCGCCGTCTTACCTGACTGGCAACGGCAGCTTCGGTACTCACAATAGAAACACCAGGCCCCGCAACTTCGGCAATCACCGGGGCCAGATGTGTGTAATGGGTGCATCCCAGGACAATCGTATCGACGCCTTTCTCAAGCAGCGGCATCACATACTGCTTCACCAGCCCGGCCGCCTCTTCATAGCTGAGTTTTAAGGCCTCGATCTGCACAACCAAATCGGGACAGGGCATGACTTCTACCCTGATATTGCCGGAAACACGTTTTGCCAGTTCAGCAAAGGAATCTGTCACCAGGGTTTTCGCCGTGGCTAGAATTCCAACCACTCCACTTTTGCTGTTCTGCACCGCAGGTTTAACACCCGGCTCAACTCCGATAAAGGGCAGCGGGTAACGCGCGCGAAGTTCGGCAATGCAGGTTGTGGTAGCGGTGTTGCAGGCAACAACCACCGCCTTGACCTGGCGGGACATCAAGAAATCGGTGATGGCAAAAGACCGCCCAAGAATGTACTGGTCAGTTCTATTGCCGTAAGGAGCATGGCCAGTGTCTGCAACATAGAGAATATCTTCCCCGGGCAACAGCTCCCTGATTTTTCTGGCAATGGAAAGGCCGCCAATACCCGAATCAAATACCCCGATGGGTCCTAAATCCTTCATGAATCTTCAACTGCCCTTTTTCCTGAGGTGTGATCGCAACCACCAATGCATTAGTGCATTTTCTCACACCCAGAAAATAAACAGTGTTTTATCCATGTGGCTTTTTCTTACCGCCAGTTAATGACCCAGGATGCTAGAACTCTCAGGCAATCCATACCTGCTGAACATTAACGAACTCCCGAATACCATGTGGGCCAAGCTCACGGCCGTAACCGGAGCGACCAATGCCCCCGGAAGGCAACCGCGGGTCTGACTTAACAATACCGTTAACGGCTATCTGTCCCGAGTCCAGTGTCTCTATGGCCCTGTCAATCGCCGACTGGCTGGTGGTCCAGATACTGGAGCCCAGACCGTATTCGGTAGCATTCGCCAGGCACAAAGCCTCTTCGAGATCGGCCACCGGCGTCACCGCCAACACAGGGCCAAAGGTTTCCTCCTCAAATGCTGGCATACCCGGCTGTACATCCAACAGCAACGTCGGTGGATAAAAATAACCCGTCATGGCTGGTAACTCGCCACCGAGAATACAGCGCGCCCCTGCATCAATTGTTTCAGAGACCTGCCGATGTAACTGAGCCTGCAAATCGGCGCGGGCCAATGGGCCCAGTTTCTTACTCTCGTCCAGAGGATTTCCCATGGGAATTGCCTTAAATCTCTGCAGCAGCATATCGCAGAACTCCCGGTATACCGGTGCCTCCACTAGCAGGCGCTTCACGGCAATGCAGGATTGTCCGGCGTTGATCATACGCGACAGGGTGACGACATCGGCTGCCTTCTCCAGATCAGCATCGGCCATCACTATGCAGGGATCAGACCCACCTAATTCCAACACCGCCGGCTTCAACCCCGCTGCTGCCCTGGCCGCCACTTTTGACCCGGCAGCACTCGACCCCGTAAACGACACGGCTCTGACCCGGGGATGATCGATTGCGGAGGGCACATCTTCTGTAGTAATTGGCACACTGGCCATGACGTTGTCAGGAACACCCGCCTGGTGAAAAATATCAGTTAGTTTTTTCGCACTGGCAGGCACGTTAGGGTCCGGCTTCAACACACAGGTATTGCCCGCCATCAGTGCCGGTGCCAAAAACCGTAATGCCAGCCAGACCGGCGCATTCCAGGGCAGTATTCCCAACACAGTGCCCAGTGGTAACAGCTGCACATAGCTGTTACTCGCATCAGAGGCCAGAGTCTCCGGAGAAAGGAAGGCCTCAGCATGTTCAGCGTAATACTCTGCACACCAGGCACCCTTTTCCACCTCGCCCAGACCCTCACCGAGGGGCTTACCCATTTCCAAGGCCATCAACTCGGCCAACTCCGCTTTATGTTCGCGCATGGTTTCTGCCACCCGTTTCAGCAGTCTGCTGCGATGCTGAAATGAGGTTGCACGCCAATCGGCAAAACCAGCGGCGACCTGATCAATTAATAACGCAGCCTCAGCTGAGGTCAGGGAAGTCTGGGGCGGCAGTGATTCTTCCGTTGCAGGATTAATCGCAGTCAGCATGTTACCTCCTAGGATAAACCGGCAGTTTTTTCAGATTTTCTTGTTGGCTCTTCTGGGGAACCCGCAGCTGACTCGCATGATTCCACCGAAGCCAGCGCCACAGTCTGTGGTTTGACGGCGTTCGGCTTAACGACAAAATCCCGGTCCATGGTAAAGAAGGACCTGCACCCGTCTTCCGTGATGACAATGGTGTCTGAAATACCGCAGGTTTTATCGCCTTCGACGCCCCACATCCAGGGAATCATATGAAAGGTCATACCGGGGCGAAGAATGGCGGAATTGCCCTGTTTTAGGCTGATGATATAGCCCTCGTCCCAGCTGGGCGGGAAGGCAATACCAATGGAATATCCCGAGCGGGTGATCAGCCTCGCACCCACCTTGTTGCTTTCAATGATATTGCGCACCATGTTGTCCACATCCGAGACTGTCATGCCCGGTTGGACAGTCGTATGAATGGCTTCAAGCGCCAACTTCATGGTTTCCTGGGCTTCGTACATGGCATCCGTCATTTCACCCAGTAACACCGTGCGCATCATGGCGGTGTGATAGCGCCGGTAACAGCCACCCACCTCCAGAAAGACATGCTCGCCTGCCTGCACCGTACGACCCTCAAAAGTGGCGTGACCGATCATGGTTCTCGGGCCTGAGGTAACATAGGGCATGACCGCCGGTGTTTCTCCACCGGCCCGAAACATGGCGGCACTGATAGCGCCACCAATTTCGTTTTCAGTGGCACCTACCTCGCACGCTTCAATGCCGGCCTTCATGCCCGCTTCTGTGGCAATTGCCGACCGCTGCATCACCTCAAGCTCTACAGCCGACTTGCAGATCCGGCCCTCTTCAACGATGCCAAAGCAATCGAGCAGTTTGGCGTCCTTTAGCGTGGTATGAATGGTGTCCTGCTGATACGCGGGAAAGAAATAGCTATTGCGTTCGTAACCAATGCGTTTGTTGCCAAGCCCAAATTCCATCAGTGCATCAACCAGCATTTGAATAGCATCCCCGGTATCGGGATACGGCCGGGTAACCTCCACCCAGGTACGCGCCGTCACGTTTGACTCTTCCAGCGTACGGGTGATCATGAAAGGTTCTTTTTCCAGAGGCACAACCAGACACTGAAAAAACGAATAACCAGTGGTCTGGTAATCCGTGAGGTAAGCAATATTTTCCGGGTCAGTGATCACCACAGCATCGAGGCGACGCTCAGCTATGCGCTCGCGCAATTCCTGTAACCGACGCTGGTATTCCTCGAAGGGAAAGGTCATATCATCACGATTGATCATGCGGCTTCCTCCATTACTGACTGCACGCTATCCACCAGGATATCGAGACCTTCCAGCAGGTCCTCCTTGGGAATGGTTAATGGCGGAATAAATTTCAGGACCTTGCCGCCGGTGCCACAACTGGCCACCAGCAAACCCTTTTCAAAACAGCTTTTGACAATAGCGGCTGCCCTTGCCCCGTTGCCAACATCCAAACCCATCACCAGCCCTTTGCCGCGCAGCTGTAAATTGGGGTCTGAATTCACAACAGGTTCAAGTTTGCTTCTGGCAAGCGCCGCTTTCTCCGCCACCTCATCCATCAGCTGTGACGTTTCGAAGTAGGTCAGCGCCTCGGTACCGGCGACGAACGACAGATTCTGTCCCCGGAAGGTACCAGTGTGCTGCCCCGGCAACCAGTGCTTGTCGAGGTCAGGGTGAACAAGGTTCATGGCCATTGGTGTACCGGCACCCCCTATTCCTTTGGCCAGGGTAACGATATCCGGCTGAATACCCAGGTCATCAAAGCTAAAATAGGAGCCCGTACGGCCGCAGCCCACCTGAATCTCGTCGACAATCAATACGGAACCAAATTCCTTGGCAATCGCTGCCAGCTTTTGTATCCATTCCTTGCTGGCAACGTTAACACCACCTTCAGCCTGAATAATTTCAACCAGAAAGGCGGCCGGCGGTTTCAGGCCGCTGGAGCTATCGCGGTAACGTTCCGCCAGAATATCCAGAGAACCAACACCGCAGGTGCTTGTACAACCCTGGCAGCGGCTCTCACAACCAAAGGGTTCATGACGCACGTGGAGCAATGGAACACCCGCTGCCACCCGAAACACCTCATTAGCCGTGGCTGCCAGTGAACCGAGCGTCATACCATGAAACCCCCGACTGAAGGCTACAACCTGTTTTCGCCCAGTGGCATTCCGGGCCAGCTTCATAGCGGCCTCTACAGCGTTGGTTCCTGTCGGACCCATAAACTGCATTTTGTGGGGCATGTTTCGGGGTTTGAGAATGACGTCAGTAAATTTCTGCATGAATTCGGCTTTGGCCGAGGTATGCATATCAAGGCTATGCAGCACACCGTTATTTTGCAGGTAGTCAATCATTGCCTGCTTCATACGCGGATTGTTATGGCCGAAGTTCAAAACGCCCGCGCCAGCAAAAAAATCGATATATTCTTTACCGTTTTCATCAGTTTGACGCGCGTTTTCAGCCGTGGCAAATACCGTAGGGTAAACCCGGCAATAGGCCCGGATAGCGGATTCACGTTCGTCGAAAATTGTCATATCTTCTCCTTAGTTCAAGTACTTTTTACTGCTTTTCCAGTCCCACCAGACCACAAAACCAGCGACATACATCGGGAATCAGTCGATCGTTGAAATCGTAATGAGGACTGTGACAGGGGATATCGTGACCCTCCCCATCGTCACTGCCGATCAAGGCAAAAGCGCCGGGAATTTCCCGCAGGTAATAGCTGAAGTCTTCAGAAGCCATAATGGGCATTGGCTGGCCGTGTTGCAGGGGTTTGTCACCGTACAATGTTTGCCACTGCTGACGGGCTTTTTGCGCGGGACCGGGATGGTTGACTGTGGCTTCGTAACGGGCAGAGTGCAGCACTTGGCATTGCACACCGTATGCCGCTGCTGTCTGCGTTGAAACTTCGGTAATGGCTGAATTAATCACCTGGCGGGTCAGTTCATCTGGCACCCGTATACTTCCAGACATGGTGGCTATTTCAGGAATCACCGTAGGGGCCGACCCGCCCTGTATCTGGGTCACACTGATCACTGCGGAGAGTTGCGGTGACAGACGGCGACTCACAATCTGCTGCATGGCGAGATTAATGGCACTGGCTGCTAACAGCGGGTCGGCACATAATTCCGGCTGGCTGGCATGTCCGCCACGGCCGGTCAGCTCTATGGTAAAAGTGCCATTGCCGCACATCACCAGCCCGTCAGGACAGGCCATGGCGCGAAAGGGTAATGCCGGCCAGTTGTGCCATCCATAAATTTCTTTCACCCCCTCCAACGCACCTTCATTGATCATCTCACGTGCACCATGAAAGCCCTCTTCAGCGGGCTGAAAGATCAAAACAACAGGTTGGGGCAATAGGGATTCAAACTGCTTTAACCAGGCAGCGGTTGCCAACAAGGTGGCAGTATGTCCATCGTGACCACAGGCATGCATGCAGCCCTGAACAAGAGACTGCCAGGGTTTGCCCGTGCTTTCGTGAATAGGTAAGGCGTCCATATCGCCACGCAATGCAATTGCGGGGCCTTTGGCACTGGGGTTCAGGTGGGCTATCGTCCCGGTTTTGGCACATTCTTTCCAGGGGATCTTCAGTTCATCGAGGCGACTCCGGACCACTTTCGCCGTCTGGTATTCGTCCCAACTTAACTCGGGTTGTGCGTGAAGCTGTCTGCGGATGTCCTCAGCGAGCGACACGTTTTTCTGCCAGTCTTCCTGCAACTATTCCTCCCAACTGTTGAAGCCCACTTTAATGAACCATGCAACAATTGCGCCTGCCGTATGCATTTTTACCGTGCACAACAGATGGCTTGAAACAAGCCGTTAAATGCCCTCCTGAAAATTCAAGACATATCTGAATGGTGCCAGCCTGAAGTTTCAGCATAGCAGATGACAGGTAGACTGCCAGCGACAGCAAACCACCAGAGATAGGCCACAAAATAAAAAAGCCTCGCAACAGCGGGGCTTTTATACATATTCTGGCCATTCGGCCTGAAAGCACAATCCGGCGTTTAGCCTCTGCCAGCTTGCCCAACCGAACGGCCGTGCAAAAAATTCAGCAGCCCATACAGAGCCCCGCCCAACAGGCACAGATAAAATGGTACAGCGAGAAAAATCAAACCAGCTGTGGATGACCGATCGGTTGAGACTACGCGATGAGCATCCATATAGAGGTAAACAGACAATACAGTCAACAGCAGTGAAATAATCAACCCCGCAACCTGGTAACGGTTGACGCTGCCTTTACCGACAAGTTTTTTTCCCAACAGGGCGAGCAGAATGAATGGCGATGAAACAACTGCCCCCATCACAACGAGACTGAAAGCTGTTAGCAGAACATCCTGCAATGCCAGGCCACTTCGCAGTAGGGAAAGAAATGCACTTTTCGCACCCAGACTGAGAATATAAAAAGCGACGATCATACCGATCATCAAGGCAAAGAGTTCAATCCTTCTAACGACTTCGGCACTGCTGATACGAGTAGACATCACGGTTAACCTGAACGGGAAGCGAGCCCCATTCTGAAGGAAACCGGTGACTATCGATACAATTTTAAGGCTATGGTGTGACCAGATAATCAGTTATCGCAATGGCGCTGGGCTTCAGCGACATCCAAAGTACCTTCATAGATTGCGCGCCCGGTGATAGCGCCAAGAATGCCCTGATCAGCGACAGCGTTCAGAGCCACAATATCGTCCATATTGGTAATTCCCCCGGAGGCAATCACCGGAATAGACGAAGCTCGTGCCATATTGACCGTCGCCTCGACGTTCACGCCCTGCATCATGCCGTCACGATCAATATCGGTGTAAACGATCGCACTAACACCATCTGCTTCAAAGCGTTTTGCCAAATCTGTGGCCTGCACTTCGGTGACCTCGGCCCAACCATCGGTGGCCACCAGGCCCTGCTTGGCATCGATGCCAACAATGATGTGCCCGGGGAATTGTTTGCACATTTCGGTGACAAACTCTGGTTCCTTGACGGCCTTGGTGCCGATAATGACGTAATTCACACCGGCCTTCAGGTAGGCTTCGATGGTTTCCGCACTGCGGATGCCGCCACCGATCTGGATTGGCAGGTCCGGGTAGGCTTTGGCAATGGCGGTGACCACCTCGCCATTGACCGGCTCACCGGCAAAAGCACCGTTAAGATCCACCAGGTGCAGACGGCGGGCGCCGGCATCCACCCAGCGGGCCGCCATGTCGACGGGATTGCCGGAAAATACGGTGGAGTCTTCCATGCGGCCCTGACGCAGGCGCACACATTGGCCATCTTTCAAATCAATTGCGGGGATAATCAGCACTGCTTACTTTCCTGTTTGTTCTTGATCGATCGTTATGATTATTCGGTGTTATTCGCCCTGCCATGAGACAAAGTTACTCAGCAGCTGCAAGCCAGCGGTGTGGCTTTTCTCCGGGTGAAATTGCACGGCAAAAAGATTATCCCGTACCACAGCAGCAGCGAAGCGCACGGAGTAGTCACAGGTGCCCGCCACCAGTTCCGGACGGCTCTCGTCCACGTAATAACTGTGCACAAAATAAAAGCGCGCATCCTGTTCGATACCGTGCCACATGGGGTGATCAATGCTCTGATGCACCTGATTCCAGCCCATGTGCGGCACTTTCAGCTTGGTACCGTCGGCATCCCGCAGTTCCCGGCCAAAGAAACGCACTTCACCGGGCAGGATATTCAGGCAATCAACCCCGCCATTCTCTTCACTGCGCTCGAGCAGGGCCTGCATACCGACACAGATACCCAACACAGGTTTTTTCTGGTCAATAGCCTGGGCCACCAGGCGATCAAAGCCCGCGCGCCGGATTTCCGCCATGCAGTCGCGAATAGCACCTACACCTGGAAATACAACACGGTCTGCGTCATCCACCTCTGCAGCATCGGCAGTGATAATCACCTCAGCGCGTGGTGCCACGTGCTCCAGTGCTTTAGACACAGAATGCAGGTTGCCCATGCCATAATCCAGCACGGCGATACGTGTACGAAAGTCTGTCATAGAAATTACTGCTTACAGGGTACCCTTGGTAGACGGCATCACGCCGGCCATTCTCGGGTCAGGTTCTATTGCCATCCTCACTGCACGGCCAAAGGCCTTGAAGATGGTCTCGATCTGGTGGTGCGTATTGCTGCCACGCAAATTATCAATGTGCAGGGTGACGCCGGCGTGGTTGACGAACCCCTGAAAAAACTCGTACCCGAGGTCGACGTCAAAATCACCGACACGGGGGCGCGTAAAATCCACGAACATCTCCAGACCAGGACGACCGGAAAAATCCACTACTACGCGTGAAAGCGCTTCGTCCAACGGCACGTAGGCGTGCCCGTATCTGCGAATGCCTTTCTTGTCACCCAACGCTTTCTGAAAAGCCTGGCCAAGGGTGATACCCACATCTTCCACGGTGTGGTGATCATCAATGTGGGTGTCACCATCAGCCTTGATAGTGATATCGATCAGGCCATGACGGGCGATCTGGTCAAGCATGTGCTCCAGAAAAGGCACCCCGGTATCAAAACTGGATTTACCACTACCATCGAGGTTCACCTCCACGGTAATCCGGGTTTCCAGGGTGTCGCGACTCACCGTCGCTTTGCGTTGCGCCATGGGTTTCTCCACACTCAGCCCGACAATCGGGACGGCGTATTATAAAGCCCTCAACCC